>JBCCWF010000162.1:0-12567 GCA_039194035.1 Cyanobacteria bacterium P01_E01_bin.6
ATTACGTCCAGGCACTTATACGATGCATATCATTTTTACAACATCATTTTGCTGAAAGGTTTTTATTGACAAAACGAATACTTTACAGATCAGTTTTATTGCAACATCATGCATTAACTCATGAGAAATGTGCCGTTATGAATAAATCAGCAATATGATAAGACACGATGGACATCAGTTGACCTTCAATCGTCAGCTACGTTGATACACTATTTTCATCTCAATAGGGTCTGCTTAAAATGGGGCTGCAAGAGGATTTGTCCGATCAGTTTGAATCAGGGAATTCGATGTCAACAGAAGATATGCTAGTGACAATCCGACAGGATTTAAAAGCATTTCAACACGATTTAGTGTCGCAACTCACACAGGACATCGGACACCTCCAAGCTGAAAAAGTTAAGCTTCTGAGCGACATCGCTCAACTGCGAGAGCAAAAACAAACTCTTGCAACTGAAACTCACATCTCTCTGTCTCAGCAACAAATTGCCCAACAACAGGTTTGGGCAAAACAATTGGCACAGGCTTTAGCAACGCGGTTATATCTATTGTTGTCCGAAAAGATGCAAGATGCATCTGCGACAGATGGATACAGAAACCGTCCAATTCATACTGCAGCGACAGTAAATCAGTACCAACTATCGGGGCATCAATCTGGGAGAAGCACACAACAGTCGCTCACGTCTCTTCATTCAGCTGTTGAACAAACTCTTTCTTCTCTCAAGCAGGATCTCGATAGTTATCAAAGTACTCTCAATCAGCAACTAAGCCGCATGCAGGACTTAGAGCACCAAGGAGAAGCCATTTTAGATACGCTAGTAAGCCGACTAAATCAACAGCTTCAAGCCATGTCGGCAACACAGTCTTATTCCGGCTCATCATTGGCAGGTGGTGCAGCTAAATTACCGCCCCTAAACCATGCATCTGGCGTTCCGCAAGCGGATGGTGGTCAACCGTTCGCATCTGAAATCTCTAGAATACAGCCTGGAATGGGCATGGCATCACGGCCACCGACTGTTTCAACTGGAAAAGTTGGTTTGTCTCCGAGTGGACACCATGAGTTATTAACTCAACAGGTGCAGTCGGCCTCTCAATCAGTAGGAGAACAGAACTCTCCTCAGCCACCTTACACACCATCCCTTAGGCAAAAATTCTCTGCAATTCCCGCATTCCAGAAAGGACTCGTTCTTATTTTGCTGTCGACTGTCGCCTTGTCCTTACACAACGTTGTTGTGCAAGTGATCGGCAACGAAAGCAGTATTTTTAATATTTGGCGTGTTGGCGGCTATGTCACATCCCTAAGCTTGGATAGTTCATTGATGATCCTATGGTTGCGAATGATTGTGGTGATGCCCTTAATGGCGCTAATTGCTACAGTCTTGTATCCAACAACATGGGCAGACATTAAACAATTTGCTATCTCACGCGATCGCACACAACTCCGAAACGTTATCAGCAGTGGCTTTTTTCTGTTTCTTTCCCAGGTCTGTATCTACATTGCCATTGGACAGGTTGGGGCAGGAGTTGCGGTTACTATCTTATTTATGTACCCCATCTTTACAGTGCCTTTGGCGTGGTGGTTATTTGGCGATCGCCCCACCTCTTTGCGAATTCTAGTGATGGTCGCCATTTTCGGGGGAGTTGTTTGCACTTTTTTACCTAAGTTAATGCAAACCGATCAGGTTTCCTTGCCTGGAGTTGGTACTGCTATCTTTTCAGGACTTGCATTTGCTTGTTATCTCATTTCTATGCAGCTTAGCTTTAAAAAGCTGCACCCCGTTCCTGTTAGCGTGATTCAATTTTTTACGATCTTCTCACTCACCAGCATTATTCTGCTGATGCGACCTGCCAATGTTGAGTTATCAAATCCTCTTGGACTCATTATTGGAGGCTTAATTTTGGGTATCCTGACGCTTATGGGGTATCTATTCAACAATTTTGGTGTTCGATTTATGGGGGCAGCCCGCGCATCGATCATTGCATCTAGCGGCCCTGTCCTTACGGCACTCTTAGCGTTCATCATCATTCGCGAAGAGAAAACTCAGTTGGAACCCATTCAAATGCTAGGGATTTTGATTGTCACTGCTGGGGTAACGGCTCTTGCCTTAGAACGCATGTTTCTCCAGAGCCGAATCGCTAAGCGAAAAGCAATGGAGCAAGAAACTACTAGTTCCAAAAACACTCCACAGCAAGCTACATAAGAACAAAGACGGGACTATTGTTATTATGTAGCTTGCTTGATTTAGAAATCTTGATGGTGCAGTTGCCTTGAATAAAAGCAACCTGGATACCTGATTGTTGATAGAAAGATTAGCGTCTTACTTGAGTTAGAAATCATGAAATAGCCAAGTGAGTTTCAACCACACCATAAAGAGTATCTCGTTGCTGAGGCGATCGCCCAATAGAAAAAATGGCTGCTTTAAGATCGTCAACAGTCATACAGGTACCACCTTTTGCGCCAGCCATCGTGGTGATGTGTTCTTCCATCAAGGTGCCACCAATGTCATTGCATCCCCATGTCAAAGCCTTCGCTGCACCCTCAATACCAAGTTTGACCCAACTGGGCTGATGATTTACAATCCATCGTCCCAAAAACAACCGTGCTACCGCTGTAAGATGAAGCGCATCAGATAAAACAGGTTGATCTCGCCCAACCCGTTTACGCAAAGGTTTAGGCGCTTCTTGACCAACAAATGGAAGAATAATGAACTCTGTGATTCCCAGATTTCCTCGTTTCTGAGCACGCTGTTGAAGTGCTCGGAGATGACTCAAATGACGCACTTGTTGCTCTATGGTTTCAATATGCCCCGATAGCATCGTGCTTGTAGTCGGCATATCAAGTCGATGGGCAGCTTCAACGATATCAAGCCAGACTTCCGTATTGATTTTCTCAGGACAAAGAATTTGTCGCACTGCATCATCTAGGACTTCCGCAGCCGTCCCAGGCATAGAGCCAACCCCTGCCTCTTTAAGTGCAAGAATGACGTCAGCGTAGGTCAGATTATCCTCACGAGCAATAAATTCTACCTCTTGTGGAGAAAATGCATGAAGGTGTAAATCCTTAGACTGAGACTTAATAATCTGAATCAGATGAATGTAGTAATCGAGCGATCGCCCATTAAGCTTCGCAGCTGGGTTTAAGCCTCCCTGCATGCAAATCTCTGTCGCTCCATGCTGAATGGCATCTTGGGTTTTGTCGATGATGCTGGCCTCATCTAACCAATAAGCCCCTGGTTGATTTGAGTCTCTGCGAAACGCACAAAAACTACAGTGTTGCTCACAAATATTGGTGAAATTAATGTTTCGATTCACGACATAGGTAACCGTGTCCCCAACCAACAGTTGACGGAACTCGTCAGCAGCTTGCCGAATTGCAGCGATCGCCCCATCATCTTGCTGCCTAAGAAGCAAAACTCCATCTTCTTCAGAAATATCTCCACCTGAAATAGCTCGATTAAGAACTGCATCCAAAGCAGAAACCGCATCAGCAGACATGGATGACGTGTCGGGTTGTGGTTCGAATACTGTCATGTTAAGCAAGGACTAATTCCGGATGAAGCGTCAAAATCTCAACCCCATCAGGAGTGACTGCAATCGTATGTTCAAATTGCGCCGATAGCTTTCGATCTTTGGTTAACGCAGTCCACCCATCGTCCATTACTTCAACTTCCCAGGTTCCCTCATTGATCATGGGTTCGATCGTAAACACCATGCCCGAGCGAAGCTTTTTGCCTTTGCCTCGGGTACCGTAATGGGGCACTTGAGGAGCGGTATGGAAGATACGTCCAACACCATGGCCAACAAAATCACGCACGACCGAGAATTCTACTGATTCTGCATAGTCTTGGATGGCTGCACCAATGTCGCCAATACGCGCACCTGGCTTCACTTCTGCAATACCTCTTATGAGGCACTCTTCCGTCACTTCTACAAGCTTTTTAGCAACTGGAGAAGGCTCCCCAACAAAAAAGGTTCTCGATGTATCTCCGTGGTAGCCATCTAATACAGGAGTGACATCAATATTAATGATGTCACCCGTATTCAGAACCTGCTTATCATTTGGGATGCCGTGACACACTACATCATTAACACTGGTGCAGATTGACTTTGGAAACCCATGATAGCCAAGCGGAGCACTGGTTGCACCATGAGATTGTGTCCAACGTTCAGCCTCGTCATTTAGCTCCAATGTTGTAACACCTGGTTTAACCATTGGCTCAAGGTGCGCCAGCAACCGAGCCGCAAGTTGACCAGCTTGGCGCATTTTATCAATTTCCCGATTTGAAAGCAGAATGATGCGTTCGTTATCCATAAATCTTGGAGGATGTCCTTATGTATACACTTTAACTGTCATTCAGAATTCTTGGATCGCGCATTTCGATTCTGACGCTATCCGTTAGGAGTTTTCTAAATTTGCAATGGCTGAATTCATGTCGGATTGGTCTCCTACAAAGCCCCATGAGCAGACAACCTAGAAAGTCGTCCTCAATTAATTCTCAATTAAACAGAAACCATCTAAGCCCAACCCATATTGGGAACTACTGTAGTCTTCTCTTGTGGGAAAATTACAGTCCCATAACAGTCCCACAAGAGAAGGGTTATAAGGTTTATATAGATAAAATCCTTATCGCAGATAAAATTCTTACCGCAACTTTGCAACCCACCATGTGATGTGACATGTGAACAATAATCAATAATATTGCCTCGAACCAGCTTGTATTTTAAGCCGGGATAGTGGGGCGCGAAGCGCTCCATCATCCCGGCAAATTTTCTCGGCTTACGTTATGAAATCCCTCGAATCCACTGTTTATAAATTTACCCAGAATTGCGATTAATTCGCGAGTTGGCATGGAGAAAATAATTCGTTACCTCAACGCCTGATGTTCTCGTACGTAACACATCGTCAACAAACAGAAATCCATTTCAAAAAACAAGGTCAGGAGGCTATAGTCAAGATAACAGCTGCTATTCATCCACAACTAAGTAGCTCGGCATGATTAAACTGAAAACCCAAAAACCTGGAGAGCGCCCTTCCAGGGCACTCTCCAGGTTTTTAAAGTGAGTTTATTGATGCCTATCTACTGAATTGATTGAATGATGCAGCCATTCATTCTCGGTAGGACGGAGGTTATTGTGAGCCACAGCTTTTTATCTGAAGTGAGACGATTAGGGCATGGTTCTACCGAGCAGGACACCCTAGACTTGATGAACCAAAACGAGGGTGACAATCGCGAGGAAGATTCCTCGCAGCTAGGATCTGCATCTTTAGAAGCCTCCTCAGAAGAAATATTGCAGTTAGCATCCCCATCGCCAGATGATGATGCCGACTGCGAATCGGAATCCAATGTTCTAGTCACTACGGTTGAAGTTCAAACGGAAGAACAGGAAGAACCCATCAATAGTCAACCTATTGATGAAGCACAAGTCGTAACCATCGAAGTGCTTGACTCTTCATGCAAAATAGCCGACCTAGACTCGCTCGACAACGCCAATACTGAAGAGCTACTCTCTCAGTCTCAAGTTGTTCAGGTTGTTAGTACAGAGATGCCTTTTTCTGACCTAATTCCTGACGGCAAACCCTCTCAGGAAGACGAATTAAATCGTCAGGCAAGCTCAGCAAAACAACTCGCTGATTTGAATACTGAGCTTGATGCAGCAAAACAGCGTGAAAACGATCTAAAGAAACACGTTAGTGACCTAGAAGAGCAACTGAGCCAACAACGCAACACAGTTGAAAAATTACGATTGGATGTGGAAGTTATTCAGGTTTCCAAGCAAGAGTTGCTAGCAGAATTGACGGAAGCTAAGCGATATATTCTCCAATTGACAGCATCACCACAACCACCCGTTGAACAAAAGACACCCCAGCAGACGAGTAAACCACCTGTTACTGCAACATCCCATATGTCACCGGAAAGGGTGCGTCGGGAAACATTAGTGCGATCGCCCCAGGCTCACCTTAGGCAACCCTCAAAGCGCGCAATTCCCGCTGCATCGATTGAACCATCAGCCCTTTCCTTATCGCGTCCCAAGGGGCTACCCCCAATGTCGACGGAACGACTTTCATCATCGCCTGTTGATGAGCATAAGCCTGACAACACGTCCTCTTCTGCCCCTGGCAAACTCCAACCATTGTCGAGTGCTGCCCCTCATAAACTCCAATCATTGTCGCGGCGACCTTTTGTTCCCCGCGATCGCCCCATTCCTGATTCAGCAAGAGATACCCATACCAAAATTCCTAAGCCAAAGCTTTCCGATTCAGAAATTAGCTGGTTTGATTAGACAGAATAATCACTAGACGCGATATGAGAAAATCGCGTATAGTTATAGGGTTGTGAAGAAATCTGGCGATCGCAGTCATGGCTGTTCCAAAGAAAAAACGATCCAGGTCAAAGCGGGGCATGCACCGTTCAGCATGGAGTGGAAAAGCTCGCTTGCAGGCGCAAAGAGCACTTTCGCTAGGCAAATCTATTTTGACTGGACGCTCAAAGAGCTTCTATTATCCTCAGGAAGAAGATGAGGACGACGACGAGTAAATGGGGCAATGGTGATACGTGAGTGTACGTCATGTGTACTGCTCACAACTATTATCTGTTGTTGACCTTGAATGATTGATAGACGATAGAGGGTGTGGTGAGTGTTGTTCACCACACCCTCTATCGTCTAGTTTTTTTACGTCACTGCGCTTATAGTTATCCTGAGGAGCTAAACAACGAGTACATGCTCCGCACCAATCATGACTGTGAGGTTCTCGGAACAGCAAGAAGTCCAGACTTTATCCAAAGCATGTCATTTTTAGAATGGGTGAACGGCTTCAAAAGATTCTTTCAAAATGGGGCATTGCGTCAAGACGCAATGCTGAAACATTAATCAGCCAAGGGCGCGTTGTCGTGAATGGCGTGCCTGCCTCGTTAGGGCAACGCGCCGATCCTTCTGTGGATGTCATTGAGGTTGATGGTCAGCTGATTCGCGCAACTGACAAACCAAACCTGATTTATCTTTTACTCAATAAACCAGCTGGCGTAGTTTCAACCTGTCAAGATAACAAGGGCCGTAAAACTGTTTTAGATCTATTGCCTGATACGATGTGCCAATCTCACGGCATCCACCCGGTCGGTCGTCTTGATACCGCCTCAACAGGGGCCCTTTTACTGACGAATAATGGGCAATTTACCTTTCATCTCACTCACCCACGTCATTCAGTCTCGAAAACTTATCACGTTTGGGTTGAAGGCTCACCGACGTCAACAACGCTGTCCCAATGGCGCACAGGGGTTCTCCTAGATGATAGGACGACTCGTTCGGCTGACGTAGAGATGCTCCAGGAGATGCCTAATCAAACATTATTGGAGATTGTACTCAAAGAAGGACGCAACCGACAGATTCGCCGTGTCGCAGAACAATTGGGTCATCCTGTTATTCACCTTCACCGCATTGCCATTGGAACTATTGAGCTCGACTCGCTAGAACCTGGAAATTTCCGACCTCTAACTCAACCTGAAGTCAGTGTTTTATGGTAATCTCTTCAATAAAATCTAGAAGTGTCCAGTCTGTAAACTTAGAGGAATCGATTAGCAATGGGGCAACATACGGCTCAGCCAAGTGAACACCAGGTTGAGGCACTGATGCAAATTGGTGGATATCTTCACGAGATTCGTGAGGGACAGCTTCTCTCTCTGGAGCAAGTTGCTACGGAGACCCTGATCCAAGCCCGCTTGCTAAGAGCGATTGAAACGGCTGACTTTAATCAGTTGCCAGAACCTGTTTATATTCGCGGCTTTATTCGTCGCTATGCAGAAGCACTGGGACTAGACGGAAGTGTTGTAGCTGCTAAGTTTCCAGTTGAAATAGATCAGCGCAGCATCCAAGCCTCTTGGAATAAATCCACATCTCAACTCCGCCCGACACATCTTTGGATTGCTTACACCGTCATCATCATTGCTGCGATTGGTGGATTACATCAGTACTTAACGCGGTTTTCATCCCCAGCAAGTCAAGCTAGCAATACCCTGGAATCGCAGCAAGATGAGACAACCACTCTGGAGACGGATGATTCGACAGCTCCATCGCCCACTAATGCGCCTCCTACCGCAACGTCCCCTACGACGAGTGATAGCCCTCTAATCCCATCATCCGACGTACCTGACGACCCAGAAAGCTCCGCCGCCACAGCAGAAACATTTCCTGAAGGTGCTGATCCTGATTCGCCGATTAAAGTAACGATCGAGTTGACAGAGCGCTCCTGGCTGCGTGTCGTCGTCGATGGTCAACCGCAGTTAGAAGAAGTCCTGCCGGAAGGGACTCAACAGACATGGGCTGGCACGCAAAGTATTACGATTCGGGCAGGTAATGCTGGAGGAGTGCTACTGGCTCAAAACGGTAGCGAAGCTGAATTGATGGGTGATCCTGGATCCGTTCGAGAAGTGTCCTTCTCTGCCAATAGCCAAAACGAAGGTGGTTAGACCGAACATTGGGCAGGATTGAGAGAACGTCGAGCAACCACCTTCTACTGTTTTGACACTTTGACACGTCATGTTTTGTGCTCAACCCTATCTGACGGTGCTGATTTCGTCTTCTGTTTTTGGATTGAAATATTCGTGTATTTGCTGGGCAAGCTTTGGGCCAATTCCAGGAACCTCGGCAATTTTCTGAGGTGTCGCTTCCCGAATGTAATCGATGGAGCGGAAATGAGCCAGGAGTTCTTTTTTGCGTTGCCCTCCCAATCCAGGAATATCGTCAAGGCGCGATCGCCGCATTCGGTCGGAACGTTTTTTACGGTGAAAGCTAATCGCAAATCGGTGAGCTTCATCCCGTAATCGCCTCAGTAGCTGAACTCCTGGCTGCTCGGTCTCGGTCTTGAGTGGGAGAGATTCTCCAGGCAAGAAAATTTCTTCCCGTTGCTTTGCCAGACTGACAACTCGTACCTCATCCATCAGGTTCATTTCCCGCAGCACTGTCACGACGGCGGAAAGTTGACCTTTGCCACCGTCAATCATCACCAAATCAGGAAAATCGTCCTTCAGTGTATTTGGAGCAAGCACTGAGTTCTTAATGGTGCGCTGTTCAGCGATCGCCTGCTTCTTTTCGGCGTAGCGGCGAAATCGGCGCTGGATGACCTCAGCCATGCTTGCAAAGTCGTCGGAATGCCCAGCTCGAACCGTTGGATTCTTGATCCTGTAGTGGCGGTAATGTTGCTTGGCAGGCAGTCCATCAACAAATACAACTTGGGATGCAACCGCATCAGAACCTTGAATATGGGAAATATCGTATCCCTCAATCCGATGGGGCATGTCTGGCAAATCCAGAATATCTGCAATGTCAAGCATCGCTTGATTATTGCGCTCAGCAAAGCGTTGGGTTCGCGCCAGTTCGTATCCAGCATTGCGCTCGATCATTTCAATCAGATCTGCTTTTGCTTGTCGCTGAGGTAAATAAATGGAGACCTTGCGACCTCGACGCTCTGATAAGTAAGTGGCGAGAATGTCTCGATCTGGCAATTCATGTTGAGTCAGAATTTCGGCAGGAATCTCCACAGATTCCACGGTTTGATAATGCTCTTCTAGCACTCGCTGAAGAATCTCACCGGGTGTTCCTGACTGGGCATCAGCGACAAATCCCAAATGTCCCACTAATCGACCGGCTCTCACCTGGAAAAGCTGAATACACGCATGATGGTCATCTGCCATCAAAGCGATCGCATCTCTCGTCACGGTGTCATCTGGAGACGATACTTTCTGATCTGCTCCTAAATATTGCAGCCCTTGAAGCTGATCTCGCAGCCGCGCGGCCACCTCAAAATTGAGGTCTTCAGCAGCCTTCTCCATATAAATGGTGAGGGTATCTTCCAACTCCTTTGTGCGTCCCTGAAAAATCATGGCTACTTTCTGGAGCGTTTTTTTGTATTCTTCAGGCGTAATGAGCTGTTGGCAAACTCCAGGACATTTGCCGATATCATAGTTCAAACAAGGGCGATCGCGATGTACAGGCTGAGGACGCTGTCTGAGCGGAAAGATGCGTTTCACAATGCTGAGGGTTCGCCGCAAGACTCCCACATTCACATAGGGGCCATAGTAGCGATCGCGCGTCGTACCCAATCGACGCTTGCGAGTGATAAAAATGCGAGGATAGTCTTCTGACCAGGTAATGCATAGGTAGGGATATTTCTTGTCATCCTTTAGCAGCACATTAAAATGAGGCTGATGCTGCTTGATGAGATTTGCCTCCAGCGCTAGCGCCTCGGCTTCAGAATCCGTGACAATGAACTCAATCTCAACAATCTGCATCACCATCATGGCAATGCGAGGACTGAGACGATGATCATCGCGAAAATACGACCGGACGCGCGATCGCAACGTCTTGGATTTCCCAATGTAGAGAATATTGTCATTCCCATCCCGCATGAAATAGACCCCAGGAGTGGGTGGAATCTCCTTTAGCCGAGCTTCCAATCGTTCCGGGTCTTTTTGTAGGGGGGTCGGTTCCGAGTTCATGGTCACAGGCAACGAAAACTGAATAAATCCGCCTCAGTCCTTAGAATAGCGAGAACAGACGTTCTTGGGGAAAACGTTAAGGCTTTTTAGCAGTTGTGATTTGATGAATCCAGCCAATGGCAGTTGTTTGGACATCTACAAATTCCGCTGCTGCGAACCAATCATTCATCCATTCCGCTGCATAGGCTTTTGAATATGGTTCTCGAAATAAATCAATGAGCCAATGAGCATGACGCAGAATTTTCTGATTGCCATCCAATATCAGCACATGACCACCAGATATTGTGAGCCGGAAACATTCTCGTAAAATTGCTTGGGCGATCGCCGGAGGAGTTTCATGAAACAGAAACGATGCAGTCACCACATCAAAGAATTCATTCTCAAATCCCGTATCTTCTGCTAAGCCATGATGTAAGGCGATCGCCCTATCCGCTTTTTTGGCCTTTTTTTCCGCCATGATGAGCATGTAAGGAGACAAATCAATACCTGTTACCTGAGCATCGGGAAACGCCTGTTTCAGCATCAGTGTCGTGGCCCCGGTGCCACACCCCAGATCGAGAATACGTCGAGGCTGAGCTGGGATACGGTTGATTAAATGTTGGCGTACCCACTGCTCATTCGGAGGTGATGCAAAGGCCGTGACCATATCGTAGGTGACCGCTGCAATAGCCGTGAGATAGCCTCCTTCAATGCCGTGAAAATTGGGTGTGAGATAGTATGCCGGGTAAACAATGTTAGCGGTTCGGAGGCGATCGCCCTCCTGCACCCAATCCACCGACTCATAAAATTCCTGGTTGTCTTGACCAACCAAAAAACGAAAGAGCGATCGCAACAGATTCTGACGCACAGCATCAAACCGAAGATTCATTGCTTACATTCTCTGGTGTCAATTTCTGCACAGCATCCTATCCTAAGGTTTTCTCCACGTCTCGAAGACAAGACGGATATTGAATTCCATGCTCTGTGATAATGGCCGTAATCATATCAGCCGGAGTCACATCAAATCCTGGATTGTAAAAATCAGCTCCCTTGGCACACAGGGTTGTTTCACCAATTTGGTAAATCTCGCTGGCGTCCCGCTTCTCAATGGGAATGTGCTGACCATCAACCAGACTAAAGTCTACAGAATTCAGCGATGTGGCCACATAAAATGGAATATCGTGCGCCCGCGCCATGAGAGCCAATCCATAGGTACCAATTTTGTAGGCCGTGTCGCCATTCGCAGCAATCCGATCCGCTCCAACAACAACTGCATCCACCATCCCCTGACTCATACAGTGGGCTGCCATACTATCTGTGATGACAGTGACGGGTATGGATTCTTGTACACATTCCCATACGGTGAGCCGTGCTCCTTGTAGTCGAGGACGTGTTTCACAAACAAACACTCTCTCTAATCGTTCAGCCCGATGGAGCGATCGCACCACTCCAAGAGACGTGCCATAACCAGTTGTTGCCAGTGCACCCGCATTCCCACAGGTCAGGATTTTGAGTTTTTGAGGTTCCTGAGGCAGTGCTTGAAGACCATTGTTGCCAATTGTGTGACAGATTCTAAGATCCTCGGCGTGAATGGCTTTTGCCGTATCAAGCAACAGTTGCTTTGTTTCATCCACAGACATCGTAGACTGCTGAGCAACCGCCATCATGTGATTAATCGCTCGGGATAAATTGACTCCAGTTGGCCGTGTGGCAATGAGGGATTGGGCGATCGCTTCCAAGCGTTCCATAAACGCATCTCGATCACTCGTTTCAATCTCCCGTGCCCCCATGTACAACCCATAGGCAGCAGCAACAGCCATGACAGGAGTTCCTCGAACAATCAGCGTTTGAATAGCGCGAATCATATCATCGCACCGTCGTACTTCTACCAAAGTAAACTCACGAGGAAGACGCGTTTGGTCAATTAACGAAACATGGTCTTCGTTCCATAGAATCGAATATACGAAGCCACTGTCAGCCATGATTGAATTTCCTCCAGCACAATCGAACGGACAGAAGGAATGCTACTAAAGCAAGAGAAAGAATAACCCCCAATTTATATGTGGGTAGTGCGGTAATAAATAGCTAGCCATCATTAAAC
>JBCCWF010000163.1:0-12547 GCA_039194035.1 Cyanobacteria bacterium P01_E01_bin.6
GATGGCTCTACACAAATCACTCCTCTTAATGCTCTGCAACAAAAAGTTTTGGCATTGATGAATGTGCCGCAAAGCATCTATGGATTTAACTGACTCGACAAGACTTTACATTACTTGGCCAATTTCCTCGAACCGACAGTTTAAATTCTTCTGACACAAGTCAGACAGTGATGGCTGAGTAACGGGAAGAATGAAGGTAACCACACGACGCTTTGTCATGAACACCTTTCTTTCTACTCTGCTACTTACGCCTCTTGTGTTTTCCGGCTTCTTGTTCAGCGGGCAGGCTCATGCCCAGACTCGCAGTCTTGAACATTTGCGCGACGAGCTTCAAGTCGCGGTGTGTTTGAATAACTGGGACGATGCTCTATCCCTGCTTAGTCCCATGATCGGATCATCGGATATTACCGCCAGCTATCGAGAAGAGCTGATTCGGTTTCGCCAACAGGTTCAAAATTGGAGAGCGACTCGGGCAGAATTTTCCAATCAGTCCAACTGTGACGATATCATTGCTCAAGCAGAGGCTGACGCTGCAGCCGAAACGGCAGCCCGTGAAGATGCGATTCAAGCGGCTGATGCTGCACGCCAAAACGCTATCCTTTCTCAGCCAGAGGTGAGAAATACAACCCGTTCAACCAGCGCTCAATGTCTCGAATTAGCAGCTGTCATCAACTGGGTTGATTCAGAAGCAAGGTCACTGATGACACAAGTAAATACCACTGACCCCGCTTCCCTAATCAGGATGATAGAGCGATTAGCAGATCTGTCTGCGCTTACGGTTACTAATCTGCAATCCCTGCAACTGAGCGATAACCAATTGCGAACCTACCAGCAACGTTTTACGACAATATATCAATCCTATATTTCTGCGATTCGAATGCTTGTAAACGCTATCAATTCAGCATCATTGAACCTGATTCAACAACAAGACCTTCAAATTGAAACGTTGGTCAATCAAGAAGCAAATTTGGTGTCCGAGCTTAATTCTTTCTGTGGACAAAATGTCATCACTGTCCAATAAGTACCTCGATAAATCGAGTTTCCATCAGGAAAACGCCTCGCTCAAATCGAACACTCCAATAATCGCCGGAGCGTCGCTCTAGAACCGTTCCCTCTTCATCCATTCGAATGACATCCGGTGGCCGTAGCATTGGCATCGAGTCGGCTGTTTTCACGTATGGCGGCAATTCCACAACGCGGACGCGATCGCCCACAGACAATTCAGGTTTTTCGTCAGGCACGACAAAATTAATGGGTGGCTCCACCCCTTCGGAGTGCTCTGGGATATGGTCGTCTACCATAATTATCACGTGGTCATTGATGAACGGCTAAGGCTTCCAGCATAATATGCTGGAAGCCTCTTGTGATTGAGCAAGAGCTGTAATGTTTAAGGGGCTTGCCAGACTCTGTCGTGATAGTAGGTGGCATCGGCATCGCGATCGACCGTCTCGCCGCCATGGTCATGACCATGAGCGTGAGCATCGTGGTCATGACCATGAAGGTGATGAGCGTGACCATCTCCTTCAGCACCTTGCCCCGTTGCTGCCAAGCGAAACTTACACATTTCACAGTTCATGTGGACGCTGCCGAGTTGGGTTTCAATTTCGCGATCGCGCAATACTTCCAGCAAGTTGGGATGGAGTCCCATTTCTGGCAAACAATCAATCTCCACAGGGGAAAGCTGTTGTTGATGTTCTGCGGTAATGTGCTGAATCTTTTTGACTAGCGTTCCAGTGAATAGGAAATAAGGCAACACAATGATGCGCTTTGGCGTATAGAGCTGGGCGCGTCTGAATCCCTCTTCGAGTCGCGGATGCGTGATGCCGATGAAGCAGACCTCCACCGTTTTGTATTGGCTACCTTCCCACACAAGCCGCGCCAATTTATAGACATCACTATTGGCATCAGGATCACTGGCTCCACGACCCACAAACAGCAACACCGTTTCGTCTCGGGGGATCGCGTTTGGGTTGTGTTCTGGAGAATCGAGTTCGTCTAAGCGCGATCGCCACAGGTCGAGAATATGAGGCGTGATGCCAAAGTGTCGCCCATAGTGGAAGGTGACGTTGGGGTGGCGCAGCCGTGCCCGGTCGAGTTCATTCGTCACATCAAACTTGTTGTGGCGAGCGGCAAACAACAGAATGGGGAGCACGGACAAATCGGTATAGCCCTGCTCCACACACTGATCAACGCCTTGCTGGATACTGGGTTCTGTCAGTTCCAAAAAACAAGGAATGACAGGCCGTGATGTGTCGAGGGCTTGGTATGCCGCTGCAAAATCGAGCAGCCGCTGTCGTCCATCGGCATCTCGGCTCCCGTGTCCGACAAGCAACACTGGACGATTAATGGGTAGCGGTGGGCGATCGCCATTAATCGTGTGATTCAAAACGATTGTGCTTGATGTATGGGGCAATTGACTGCTTGGTTTCGAAACATTTGAGGATAGTATCATCGACTGAACTCCTTTCCCGTGCGACGCAGGAAATAGAGTGAAGACATCAAAACTGGCATCCTGGCTGACGATATAGACATTCCTTTATATCGATATATCGAACACAGTTGCGGCACAGCACCGGATTTTCTCAGCCATCTAAGCCCATCGCAGCCAAGGGTTTGACCTGTCATCTCAACATGTCCATGACGACAGCAGCGTTGGGTTAGATGATGAAAGTACCGAATTTTCCCAGTTATTAAGATGATTCACATGTGCTTCGCTATCTTACAGCGTGCGTCATGATGACAACGATATCCTCTCAAATGTGTGATTTTGTGAACATTGCATAACGGCTATCGGTGTGTGAATTCACGACTTGGCAACATTGCAACGAAGAAACAGGGTTTGGGGCGTGCCCCAAACCCTGTTTCTTCGTTGCAATGTTGAGACATTTGCCAAGTGATGTTAATTGCTGAGTGGGATATTCCATTCAGCAATCTATCCAGAAGAAGATACGCACTCTAAATTCAGATAGCGGCTTGTACTTTAAAGCGGGATTCTGGGGCGCTCTGCGCCCCAGAATCCCGCTAAATTCTTTCCGGATTTAAGTTATGAACCAAATCAGATACCTTGTCTTTACAAAATCGAAATCGGTAGTTTTGGAAACGGTAATGGTTCAAGGGTGGGAGTAAGCATAGTCGCCAACACCAGTACTGGTAATGTCGTTATCCGCGTAATAGATTTTTTGGCGTAAGTTTTGATTGACGACTTCACCCTCTCGATGAGGCGTTTTTGCAACGGTACTGCGAAGTTCCCCAAGAACAAACGTATCGGCACCAGCGCCACCCCTAAAATAGTCAATTTCTCCAACGTCTGCAGATGCATAATCTGTCCCTACCAGGATGTCATCATCGGGTTCTGATCCGTCGCGGCGATCATCGCCACCCACAAGACGATCATCTCCAGCACCACCAATCAATAAATCGTTACCATCTTCACCATTCAACACTTCAAAGCCAGGATTAAATCCTGAGTTTGCCCCCCGATCAAAACATCATTACTATCACCACCAGCGATATCGTCAGTTCCTTCTTCTCCAAAGAGCAGATCGTCATCATCTTGTCCATCGATCGTATCGTCGCCAGTTCCTCCAAAAACGACATCGTTTCCGTCGCCAGCATTAACGCGATCGCCACTCCCCCCCGCGAAAATTTCGTCATTGCCATCTAAGGCTTCGATAAAATCAACATCAAGACTGCCTGTGATACAGTCATCCAAATTCGTTCCCAAAATGTATCCACTACCCATGATCACATTTGCTGTACTCATGACTGATGTCCTCTTAGGGCTTGCATGCATTGACCTACATCCGTGATGTATGACATTCCGCATCGTGACTATGATCACGGTGGAAAAAGATCACGGTGGAAAAACAGTCCAGCCATTCTCAGAATTAGCAACTCTCACGAATCGGTATGATAGGAAAACGAGTTTGGATCATTGCCAACACTCAATTCGAGAAGATATTGATTTGCGATATGATCATTCCGCTCAGCCGTAAACGATTCGAGGAGATTATTCCGTTAACAGCGACCTCCAACCAATACAAATATTTTTGGGGCAGGCCGGCGGACGCGTTGCGGCGCGTCTTAATTTCTATGGCAGGTGTCTTTGGCGCACTCCTGCTGAGCTTTCTTTTAGGCGAGGCCTTCGGAGTTCCACTCTTCATTGCGGGAGCAATCGTGGCTTTCTATTGGTTGTGGGCACCTGTCTATTTTGCGATGCAGCGTAACCGCGAGTATCGGCGATTTGAGTTCAGTGGCGTTTGGTCTGGAGAAGTGATCGATACGTTCGTCACAGAAGAAGTCACAGGTACCCGAGAAACGGTGGATAAAAGGGGAGAGCTTGTGGTCATTGAAGATCGAGAACGTCGCCTGAATATTGAAGTGGGGGATGAAACAGACTTTGTTGCCACGGTGCAAATGCCGCTGAAAAAAGAGCACCGCAGCATTCGCGTAGGCGACTGGGCCGAAATGTTGGTGGTATCGAATCGAGCGGATCTCTCACGCATTGCCAAAATCACCGATGTTTATATCCCAGATGCCAATTTGTGGATTAGCGACTATCCCTATCTGCGGAGAGATACCTTCTTAGACGTGAGCAAGCGCATCCGTCGAAACTATGGCGCATAGGTCGCGCATCAAAGCGCTGTGCACCTTGATTATGTAGGGTTTGGTGGGGCGCGGCGCGCCCCACCTCACCGTTTTTGTACCCGACGCGGTTGCATACCGCGATAAGAATCACAGTCTCGATCTGAAAAAAATGTACAAGACAGCGATCGCCCCATCTCGCTAAACTACACCCATGACAGTTATTTCCTTGGTTCCATGAGTCGCCCGTCTCCCCCCAAAGAACATGTCAAGTTTTGGCGAGATCCCGTACTGCGGGATCTGGAGATGCTGCACGCCACTTACATCACATATTCCTTCTCTCGCCACGCCCATGAGGGATTTGGCATTGCCATTGTGGAATCGGGAGCCATGGAATTTGAGTATTGCGGCAACACTTATATTGCTCCTCCAGGAAGTGTCGTCGTGACGCAACCCGGTGTCATGCACACGGGTCGGGCCGTCCTTGACACTGGGTGGACGTATCGAACGCTCTTACCCGACGCGGATTGGCTCCAGCAAGCGGCCACAGAGTTGGCCGAGCGCCCTAAGGCTATGCCCTACTTCTCATCTCCGCTGATTCTCGATAAACCGTTGAATCAGCAGCTCACCACTCTGCATCGTAATCTCGAAACAACCACGTCGCCGCTGGAGCGAGAGTCTCGGTTTCTGTGGGCGATGGCACAACTCATTCGTCACCATGCCTGCGATCGCCCACAGGCAAAAGCAGTTGGCAAAGAAAGCCGCGCCGTTCAGCTCGTCCAAGACTACCTCACCGCCTCTTACACCGCGAATATTTCCCTCAATGAGTTAGCAACCTTGGTGAATATGACACCGCTGCGATTGTTGCGCACCTTTCGAAAACACGTCGGATTGCCTCCCCACGCCTACCTCAACCATGTACGCGTCCGCCAAGCCAAACAGTTGCTAGCAAAGGGATGGGCGATCACCGACGCAGCTATCGAAACCGGATTTACCGACCAAAGTCATCTCCATCGCCATTTCAAAAAAATGCTGGGAGTCACGCCAGGACAATATGCACGCGGCTGCAAAAACGTACAAGATTTTAGTGATCGCTCTCAGATACGCTGACAAGCAGTAAGCTGCTCGCACTCGTCACCGTTATCCATGACAAACGCTAATTCACTCGCTGACTCCGATTTAGGGCGATCGCCGTTCAAATCTCCTCGCCTCGAATTTTTGTCTGGCGCGCGCGATATTCTGCCCCTCGTTATCGGCGCAATTCCCTTCGGCATCATTTTTGGAACCCTCGCCACCAGCAGTGGTCTCTCCATCGGGGGAGCGATCGCTATGTCGGCCTTGGTCTTCGCCGGTTCTTCACAGTTCATTGCGGTCGGTATGATTGCAGCAGGCACGGGTTGGCTGCTCATCGTTCTCACCGCCTTTATTGTGAACCTCCGACATCTGCTGTATTCCGTGAGTCTGGTGCCCCACGTCAAAGCATTACCCAACCGATGGAAAACGATGCTAGCGTTTTGGCTCACGGACGAAGCCTTTGCGGTTGCCATCCGTCGCTACGAAGCGCGCGATCGCTCTCCCCACAAGCACTGGTACTACTTAGGTGCTTCCCTATTCATGTATGCGAGCTGGCAATTGTCCACTCTCCTGGGCATCACCATCGGCCAAACCATTCCCAATGCTGCCGATTGGGGACTCGATTTTGCCATGTCCGTCACCTTCATCGGCATGATTGTTCCTTACATTAAAACCAAGCCCATGACCATAGCGGTGATGGTAGCAGGCATCGTTGCCGTCCTTACCTATCCCCTGCCCCACAAACTCGGACTCATCATCGCGGCGATCGCCGGAATCTCTGCTGGGGTGCTCAGCGAACGCACCCTAAACAACAGTCATCCTCCGATTCGTTAGGGGCGACCCACTCCAAACTCTAAACTCCAAACTCTAAACTCCAAACTCATCCAAGGATTCATTGCTATGAACGAAGTTCTGATGATCACCGGAATGGCGATCGCCACCTTTGCCATTCGCTATGTCATGTTTGGCGCTAGCAGCCGCATGACCCTCTCTCCAGCGTTGCTGAATGCGCTCCGGTATGTGCCGCCTGTGGTGCTCACTGCCATTGTGGCACCGGAAGTGTTGATGAATGGCGGAACGCTACAGGTAAGTTATGTGAATGCAAGGTTAGTGGGGGCGATCGTGGCCATTATCGTTGGATGGAAAACAAAAAATCTGCTGCTGACGATTGTACTGGGGATGACAGCATTCTTTGGCTGGCAAGGATTGCTAAACATATGGATGTCGTAAATTCCACTACGTTCTACAATGACTCCCAGGCCATGGTTCCACTGAATAGAATGCCATTTGACGACCCCAGGATCGCTTCAGTCGCTTACTCTATTGCACTCTTCACCCACTTGGGTGTCTCTTCATCACATCAGAGGTCACTCCAATGGTTGAATCCTCAGTAGGACGCTGCACCCTCTTTGGCCAATTTAGAATGTAGCCATCAGGCCAATTAAGCCCCATGCAACCAGAGAGGATAGTCAGATGTCTAACGATATTCAAACCCTTCTGAATCAGCGGAAGCAACACTGGAATAGATTTCATCAATTGCGTGCCACTCGCCCCGTCGATGCCGAAATTGAGCGGCATGCTGCCATTGATGTCGATCGAGAGTTAGTAGGGCTGGGATTTACAGTGCTCACCTAAATACCGTCAGGAAAGAATAAATAAGTAGCTTGGCGTTATTAAACTAAAAACTCAAAAACCTGGGGAGCGCCCCAGAGGGGCGCTTCCCAGGTTTTTAAAGTGAGTTTATTTATGTCTATCTACCTAGAGGGTTTACGAAGACCTAAAAAGATGCTGAGATCCAATCAGATGTCATTTGCTCTTCAACGCTCACATGGACAAGCCAGTTATTCTCACGATCGATGATGATCCAGCAGTACTCCAGGCGATCGCCCGAGATTTGCGCAAGCAATATGGCGATCGCTACCGCATTGTCCGGGCTGATTCTGGAGCTTCAGCTCTAGAGGTGACTCAGCAGCTCAAAGTGCGCGGTGATACCGTGGCACTTTTTCTAGCAGATCAGCGCATGCCAGAAATGAGTGGTGTCGAGTTCTTAAGCCAGGCAACGGAAATTTTCCCTCAAGCCAAGCGTGCCCTGCTTACAGCCTACGCAGATACCAATGCCGCTATCGATGCCATTAACACTGCTCGGCTAGATTACTACTTACTCAAGCCCTGGGATCCCCCAGAAGAAAAGCTATATCCAGTCTTAGATGATTTGGTCAATGACTGGCAGGCTAGCTTTAAGCCCGAGTTCCAAGGCGTTAAGATTATTAGCGATCGCTGGTCTCCAAGCTCCCATGCCCTCCGAGATTTCCTGGCGCGCAACCAAGTGCCCTATCGGTGGCTGGATATTGAACACAGCGATGAAGCACAACAACTCGTCGATTGTGCAGGGGAATCTAACAATCCCTGCTTACCGCTCGTTTTATTGCCGAATGGCGACAAGCTGGTCAAACCATCGACAGCAGACTTGGCTCAACGGGTGGGTATGCAAACCGAAGCCACCAAACCCTTCTACGATTTGGTGATTGTTGGCGGAGGCCCTGCTGGATTAGCCGCTGCGGTCTATGGAGCCTCCGAAGGGTTGCGCACCGTGATGATTGAGCGCGAGGCTCCAGGAGGTCAGGCAGGAACCAGCTCTCGCATTGAAAATTATCTGGGTTTTCCCGTCGGGCTAAGCGGCAGCGATTTGGCTCGACGAGCCGTTACCCAGGCCAAGCGGTTTGGCGTCGAAATTCTCACCCCCCAAGAAGCGCAATCGATTCGGCTAGAAGACAACTACCGCATCATCACCCTATCCGACGGTAGCGAAATTAGTTGCCACGCCCTGATTTTGGCCATGGGTGTATCGTGGCGTCGGCTTACTGTCCCTGGTGTCGATCAGTTTGCTGGGGCAGGGGTCTATTATGGGGCAGCTCAAACAGAAGCCGCTGCTTGCCAAGATGAAGAGGTCTATGTGGTCGGGGGTGCAAATTCTGCAGGGCAAGCAGCCATGTATTTTGCAAAATATGCGCGCAAGGTTCGCATGCTTGTGCGGGGTGAGTCGCTGACCAAAAGCATGTCCCAATATTTGATCGATCAAATTGACGGAACAGAGAATATTGACGTGTTGCCCTTCCACAGCGTGATTGAAGCAACGGGTGGCGATCGCCTAGAAAAAATCCTGGTGAAGGACTCCCAAACGGGTGAGGTCAAAACCTTTGAGACGAACTCTCTCTTCATTTTCATTGGTGCTACTCCCAGTACAGCGTGGCTAGATAGAACAGTCTATCGAGATGAACGGGGCTTCATTTGCACCGGGCCTGATATTTCAAAAGACATTCACTGGCCTCTAGAGCGCGATCGCTTCTTGCTAGAAACCAATGTTCCCGGCATTTTTGCCGTGGGCGATGTGCGTCATGGCTCTGTGAAGCGCGTCGCCTCTGGAGTTGGAGAAGGCTCCATCTGCGTCCAGTTTGTTCATCGTCATCTAGCTAACGTATAAGAGGAAAGTCGATGCTTTGTTCAACCGCATTGCTACAAATGCAACCATTTCAGGCACTTCCTCCTGACCGGCTAGAGTGGGTGTGCGATCGCGCTGAGCACATGCAGCTAAAGGCAGGCGATGTGCTGGTGCACGAAGGTGGCAATCCGAAAGGCTTTTTTATTCAGCTGAGTGGCCAAATCACAGTCACCCGCATGAGTCACGGAGTCGATATGCCTGTCGGTCGACATGAGAGTCCTTCCTTTTTCGGTGAAATCCAGGTTCTGACAGAAGATGTTGTTCCCGTTACGCTCACAGCAGACAACGACGTTGATCTCTATCGGCTGAACTGTTGCGACTTTCTGGATCTGATTCATAGTTGTCGAAACTTTGAACGCGATATCTTTCGGACGGTGGGCAAACGACTGCGTGGGCTAGAGTCGTTTATCAACACTCGTGAAAAAATGGCCGCTCTAGGCACCCTTTCAGCCGGTCTTGCTCACGAACTCAATAATCCTGCCGCTGCGTTAGTACGAGTCATGAAGGATCTCAAACCTGCAATGCTCGAACTCCAGCGGATGAACTTGGTCTATGGTCAACAACAGCCTGACGAAGCTCATACAGATCAGTGGGAGGCGTTGCGCGATAGTGGATTTGAGGCGATCGCCCATCCCCAAAACGACCCCCTCGCCCAGGGCGATCGCGAAGATGCTCTCACGGACTGGCTAGAAGACTATGGCGTCGAAAATGCCTGGAAACTGGCTGAACCCTTAGCCGCTGGGGAAATATCGCCCGACAAATTAGAACCCGTCGTTGCCTATTGGCGCGATGACCCCACAGAACTGAAGGACATGGGATTACGGTGGTTGGCATTATCCTTTGATGTCATGGGCATGATCAAAAATGGCTTGGATGGAGCCGAGCGCATTTCGACGTTGGTGCAGTCCATGAAATCCTATTCCTACATGGATCGTGCTGCCCAACAACAAATTGATATTCATGATGGACTAGAAGATACCCTCCGTTTATTTGCTTTCAAGCTCAAACACGGTATTAAGGTTGAACGGCGATACGATAAAGAACTGCCTAGCATCATGGCCTTTGGCAGTGAGCTGAATCAGGTGTGGACGAACCTCATCGACAATGCAATCGATGCACTCAATGAAGGAACCCCAGATGGATCACCCCCTTGCATTATTATTCGTACCTGCAAAGTCGATCCGTGTCTCCGGGTTGAGATCGAAGACAATGGTCCCGGTATTCCTTCAGAAGTGCAGAATCGTATCCTGGAGCCGTTTTTCACCACCAAGCCAATGGGTAAAGGCACGGGGCTTGGGCTGGATATGGTGCGTCGAATTGTTGAAAATCGCCACGGCGGTAGCCTGATGGTGGAATCAGTACCCGGACAAACATGCTTTGCCGTGCTGCTGCCCTTGTAAGCTACTGTCCCTATCCGTTTAACTAGTCAGTTGACCTGTCCAGTGAAACGACCTGGCAAAGTTTACGAAGAAATAGGGATTTGGGGCGCGCGTTGCGCATCCCAAATCCCTATTTCTTCGTTGTATTTTTGAGACGGTTGCCAAGTCATGGAATTAAACGGTGACCTTGTAAGTCAACCCTAATTCATCACCAGTCATTCCACGAATGCCCCACTGATGGTTGGGCGTTTCAAAAATCGTAATTTCGATGTCATTCACAGGAATATCTAACGCTGTGTGAATGCGCTGCATCAGTAGCCTCAGCAACTGTTTCTTCGTTTCTACCGACCGTCCTTCAAACATACTGATCTCAATGATGAGGTACTGCTCTGTGCGATCGCCCGGATAGTAGAAATCATCAGGATTTAGAGCAATAAAGCGATGAAAGCGCTTGTTCTCTGGCAATCCCAAGGCTTCTTGCATACAACCATGAATCACATCTGAGAGCGTTGCTTTGATTGGGTTAAGCGTATCCGTTAGCCCGTAAATTTTGACCTGTGGCATAACCAGTGGATTGAGTTGGCTGTTTGCATCGCCTGAACGAAAGGGAAAAGATACACTAAAATCGAAATCGGACATTTCTTTAACTAGGGCATACCAAACCGAATGGATTTTGACTCGGTCACGTTTTTCCTAGACGATATTGCGGTTTGGCAATCTTGGTTTACCGATACGTTAGGGTTTGTCTTCCCATCTGCCCAAGCTCACGCTTCTCTTCATCCCCATACCAAACAATCCATTCATGCGATTAGTTCCGATCTCTCAGGCACCCTTCGGCACAAACCGATTCAAGTTCGCCTTGCCTCATCTTCGGATACCGCACCGGATGTCGAACACTACCTCAATCACCACCCTCCCGGAGTCGCTGATGTTGGGTTTAGAGTCAAGGATCTAGACCATGCCTATGGCCGAGCAATTCAGGCAGGAGCAAAACCCATTCAGCCTATCACCACAACGCATCTGCCAGGAAAAACCGTCAACCAGGCCACTGTTTCAGGCTGGGGAGATTTGCGACATACTTTAACGGAATATATCGATCATCCGAATCCTCAGTCTCCACGTTCTGCTACATCTTATCTCTACTCATCAGAACACAGGTCGTCTAGACCTGACTCGGCTCAAACGCCGACATTGCGGCCGCCCCAGCATGCCGCTCCAGACTTTTCCGCGATTGATCATGTTGTCATCAATGTTCCCTGTGGGGAAATGGAACAGGCGTCGGCGTGGTATGAACGAGCATTTGGTTTCACGTATCGACAAACATTTGCCATTCAAACGCCCTACTCTGGGCTGCGGAGTGTCGTCATGGTTCATCCTGATGGCAATGCGACATTGCCGATTAATGAGCCTGCCTCTCCCCATTCACAAATTCAAGAATTTCTAGACGTCAATCAGGGCACAGGCGTCCAGCACATTGCGCTATCGACACCGAATATTGTTCAAACCATCATGGCTCTGCGTGAGAAAGGGCTAGCGTTTTTGAGCGTCCCGTCCAGTTACTATGAGCAGTTGCCGATTCGCCCTGGATTCCAACCATCCCCCATTGACTGGGGAGCGATCGCCCAACAAGGCATTCTCGTCGATTGGCAAAACGATGTGCCGGATGCCCTATTATTTCAGATCTTCACTCAGCCTATTTTTAAGGAGCCGACGTTTTTCTTCGAGATCATTCAGCGGCAATCCTATTTCAACGGCATCCAATACCAACGAGCAGAGGGGTTTGGGGAAGGCAATTTTCAAGCTCTATTTGAAGCCATCGAGCGAGAACAACAGAAGCGGGGCAGTTTACCGCTGAGCACCGTTGAAGAGCATTCATAAATAAGGACATTAGGGACTTGCTAGAAAATAAAGTTATAATTAAGGTTTTGAGTGTTCTCATTTGCTACAAGTTTCACAGAAAACGAATGTCAATGGAACCACGGGCTGTAGGAAACTCCTTGCTTTGTGTCGA
>JBCCWF010000164.1:0-12542 GCA_039194035.1 Cyanobacteria bacterium P01_E01_bin.6
GAGCTACTCCAGACTGACACCATGTGGATGACTGCCGATAAAAATAGGGATTTTCTTAAGCCTGAGCAGTAACAATATATCAATCAAAAACAAGCCGATTCAGTCAGTACTCAGCGACGCTACTGAAGTGATGAGCTTCCCTGCTGTGATCCCAGACATTGGCGTATCGTTAAAAAAATGACGCATTGCTTAAATATGTCTTATGGATCCCTGACGTTCCTTTCAACATCACCAGACACATCAACATAAGCCGGAAGATACAAGGCCTCTAGACAAAACCGTCAGTGTCGAACCACACACAATAATCGACACATAACCCCTGATATATCGACGATAATGATGATGTCCAGTCTCTATCGGAATAAGAAAGGCTATTCTTATTGAATGGTGGCCACATAGACTATCATTACCGACTTAAGCTGAAAGATTTAGGACAGTTTTGATGAAGCGTCAGACTCTTGATTTCCTCTACTGGGTATCGCGTAGCAGCATGTTTTTATTTATGGCTCTCCTCATCATTGAAGGAGCTACAGCGCAGCCAGCCCAGGCAGACATCTTTAGAGATAAGACGACGATTCAGGTCTCTGACTCATCAACCGTGCTGCTTGCCCAAAGCAATACATCGGAACAAACAGTTTCCCCCGAAGACCTCGAAATCCGGCTACAGCAAATCAATCGAACCACAACCCTGTTTAACGTCATGCTTTTGGTCTTGGCGTTGTTACTGGCGACAACAATTACCGGAATCTGGGTGCTGCGCCGATCGGTCTTGAGGGAAGTGACGGAAATCGTACAAGCCCATCTTGCCGAGTTGGGTGATCTCAAAAGCAAAATTGAGAGCGGCAAAAAAGACGTTGATGCCATTGTGCGTGAGTTCGAAGAGTTTGCAGATGATTTAGGGGGTGAAGCAGACGAGTTTCAAAAAGAAGTCGAGAATCGACGAGGAACCCTCTCTCAACTGGTCGCTGAGCTAGAAGCGGTCAAGAAGACGACGATTGACACCCTGGAAAATCACTTAGAATCCACCCAACGAAAACTGGAAGAGCTGGAGACGTCATTTTCTGGAAAAACCCGATCATTGGAAGCTGATTTAGTGCAGCATCAGCAAGACACCATACAGACATTTAGCTCAATGGTGTCCGGAACCGATACTCAGATGAGCAAATTGCTGGATGAGGCAACCAATCACAAAAATGATGTGTTGGCAAAATTAACGGCCTCAGATACTGAGTTTTCAGACCAAATTAAAGCCCTGTTCAGCAACGTTAACCACCGACGCGATGAAGTGTTTGATGAGCTGAAAAAACTTGAAGGCACCCTTGCACCCGAACTTGACGGACTGAGACTAGACGCTCAAAACCAAATGCGCCAGCAACAGGGTTTGCTTCTTGAGAAAATGGGGACTCTGGAAAACGAGTTTGGTCAAGAGCTAAAAACCCTCAAATTCAGTGCATCTGAACGTCGTGATACCGTCATAGACACGCTCACAACCTTAGAAGCAGAGTATCGAAAGCAGCTTGCCTCATTCCAAGTAGGTGCAGATGATGAAAAACGGCAGGCGTTTGAGACCATCAAGCGATTAGAGATAGATTTGACCGATCAGCTCTCTGCAATCAAAGACGATACGGATAATACAAAGCGAACCATTCGCCAGAATTTGACCCAGATAGAAACTGATCTGGGCGATCGCCTCTCAGCGCTCCAGGAAGAGACTCGAAAACAGCAGAATTCGATCCAATCCACACTTGATTCATTAGCCGCAGCCGTTGAGAAACAATTAACTGAACTCAAAGCAGATGCGGATGCTCAGCGCAATGGAATTCAATCCAACATTGAACGATTAGAAGACGTCTTCCAAGAGCAAAAAGGAGCACTTGAAGCCGACTCCGCCACACACAAAGAAGGGATTCGCGATCGCCTCAAGACCCTTGAAGCAGAATTCGCAGATGAATTGAAACGGCTTCGCATTCGCACCGAAGATCGAGGAGATAAGCTGTTTTCGAATTTAGAACGAGCAGACGAAGAACTCACCAACCAAGTGACAGATATCAAAACGGCGGTGAAGGATCAAAAGGAGCGGCTGCGCCAACGGATCGAAGACCTGGAAACCCGATTCGCTGATAAGTTGCAGACCCTAGAGGGCGATGCCTCAACCGAACAATCAGGCTTACTCAAAACATTTCAGGCGTTAGAACAACAACTGACCGATCAACTCTCAGACCTGGAGCGCCAAGCACATACTCAAAAGGATCAAATTCTCCGAAAGCTTGCAGAACTGACCCCTGAGGCGCTATCAGACACGTTCATTGCAGAAGCAGAAAAACGAATTCGTGTGTTGGCCGATCAGCTAGCAGTGTTGAAATCCAATCGTCCTGATTTATTTATGACGATTGACGAATATGTCAGGGAGGCAGAGGAAAAAGTAGTAGATGGCCGCTATGAAGACGCGATCGCCAACTACGACAAAGCACTGGAGATTCAGCCCCAAAATACATCCCTCCTCATCCGTCGAGGACTTGCCCTAGAAGGAATCCAGCGCTATGAAGAGGCGATCGCCTCGTATGATCGAGCGATTGATGTCAATCCTGACGATCCTGCACCGTGGTATCAGCGGGGGTTAGCACTCAAAGAAATACGTCAATATGAAGCCGCTTTGGCAGCATTTGATGAAACCACCCAAATTGAACCGAATGAACCGAAAGGATGGCTCAATCGGGGAATCATCTTAAATCGTCTGAAGCGACGCGACGAAGCCCTGGAATCGTTTTCCAAAGCTGTCGAACTCAGGCCCGATTATCACGAAGCCTGGGTCAACCGAGGGGTTGCGCTAGGTGCAATGAAGCGCCATGAAGAGGCCTATGACTCGTTTGACCATGCTGTTCAAGCTGAAAGTAATGATATTGTCGCATGGCTCAATCGGGGTCTGGCTCTAGAAGAACTTGACCGCTATGAAGAAGCCGTCGCATCGTTTGATCGGGTGATTGACCTGAACCCATCATCCTTCAAAGCACTCGTCAATCGTGGACATGGGCTCACAAAACTCAAGCGATTTCCAGAGGCGATCGCCAGCCTCGATCAAGCTCTAGAGATTCAGGCAGACTATGCTCCCGCACACTATCGGAAAGCAGTGTGCTATGTGTCTCAGGGTGAAATTGACCTGGGATTGGAAACCTTGCAGCGCTCTGTAGAGCTTGATCCCAAGTATCGAACTGAAGCTCGTAATGATGAAACCTTTAGCCGACTTCATCGGGATGATTGGTTCCGCAAAATTATTGGTGACCAGGGACAAACACCCTAAGCAAGAGACAAGATGGTGATGGTCAATCTTCACTTGATTGAGCGATCGCCAGACGCGTCACTCTGCACCATCACTCTCCTCTGTCATGGGTCTAACGTGGCGTAGCAAACGTCTCAAAATCGCAACGAAGCAATGAGGATTTTGAACGCGCAATGCGCGCCCAAAATCCTCATTATCTCTGTAAACTTTGCCAAGCTGTGTGTCTACCGCTATGGAATTCACCACGATTCAACGTCCCATCATCGAAACATGAGTATGCCGCCAGTCTTCTACGGCACAATATCCAGGCATTTCAGCTATTGTCGCTTCTATAAAGACGTATAACTCCTCCTCAGACTGCGTTAAATCAACCTTGAACTTACAAGGCTGATGAACATACCACGGAGTATCCATAAAAATTTCCAACCGATTCCCCTCTGGGTCTCGGAAGTATATCGACCAAGTCGTTCCATGGGAGACGGAGTCTACCGGAATCTCAGAACTAAACACAGATAGATAGAATCGGCGCAGATCTGAGAGGGAAGAGACCCGGAAAGAAATATGATCCACGGGGCTATCCGAACGAGTATTGGCCGGACGAGGATTCAACACAAGCTGATGATGTTCCTCCGGGCTTCGACTTAGAAACACCATCCCACTCGAACCTGCACCTCGATCCGTTACGACAAATCCAAGCACGTCTGTATAAAAGCGTTCCATTGTCACCACATCGCTTACATACAGCTCAATGTGACTAAGTGCCATCACAGGAAACGTCATGTCCACCAATCCTTATTTCATTCTGAAAGGGTTGCCACCTTCGCTAAGCACCTGAGAGTTCTAATAGAAAACGCAGAGGCGATAGGTACTCTTAAACTCAATAAGCAGCTAGCCATAATTAAACGTACTCGTCAAAATCCTGTGTCGCCCGCTGCGCGGACGGCACAGGATTTTGGGTTTTGTTTTAATGACGTCCAGGTACTGATCAGCCATTAGACCTCTTACAATATTCGGTTCACGATGTGCTGCTAACTCAACTTATGCTCCGATCTGATTTGGCTCGTTAGCCCGCCACCATACCGCGTACTCAATGATGCAAGAGGCCTATTCTTGTCTGACTGACATACACCTTAGACAATATACTCTCTCAACTCGTTACAAACTGTTTGAGAAGCGCTTTGTAAATATTCCGCGTGAATCCATCCAACATAGCCGCCATACCTATATGTCTGAATCGATCAACCATAAAACCCTGATCAATGCCTGCATGATTTTTCCAGAGGTGAACGCTATTCCATTGGAGAGTCTTCGGTTGTAGAGTCTTCGGTTGTAGATTCTTCAATTAGAGGTTCTTCGGTTGTGGATTCTTCAGTTGAAAGTTCTTCGGTTGTGGATTCTTCGGTTGTGGATTCTTCAGTTGGAAGTTCGTCATCCGGAGATTCTTCATCTGGAGATTCCTCAGTTGTAGGTTCGTCGGTTAGAGATTCCTCAGTTGTAGGTTCGTCGGTTAGAGATTCCTCAGTTGTAGGTTCGTCGGTTAGAGATTCTTCGGTTGGAGGGTCTTCAGAGGGAGACTCTTCGGCATCGGTATTGTCGTCGATTCTAAAATCATCGTCATCGTCTAATTTGTCTGCCTCGCGGAGCAGCTGTTCAACCCGCTCTTGAATGTGAAGATGGCGTTCAATGCCTTCAAAGGCATAGCGATTGTAGCCATTGTTGTCGATTAATCGATCGATGTTCCGAATCCGTTCAGGAGTATCGGGGTGAGTTGACAGCCAATCAAACAGACTCCGGCGATCGCTCTCCTCATTAAGCGTGATCATCAACCGATGTAGTCCGTCAGCAGCATAGTCAGAATTTGATAACAACTGCGTTCCCAACGCATCTGCTTGGCGCTCCATGCTGCGACTGTAGCTCAGCACCGCCAAATTGGTTACGTAGCCGCCATAGGGCACAAACTGGAGTACATTGGCCGTTAAGTTCCCTCGGGTCACCAGTTGAAATCCATGGGATAGGACAGCATGAGCTAATTCATGGGCTAATAGTCCAGCCAATTCTGCCTCTGTATTCGCTTTAAGAATTGCCCCCGCATTCACAAACACCTTGCCCCCTGGCAATGCAAACGCATTCAGATCTGATTCTTCAACGACGTAAAATTCGTATTCAAATTCATCTCGCCCAGACAGCGAAGCCAGCTCTTGTCCGATCTCGTTGACATAGGCAACAACCTCGTCATCCTCAATCAGATCCAGCTCCTCAACGGCTTGGTTGGCAATGCTCCTGCCCACGGCTGATTCACCACGAAGCATCAGCACAGTCGTTTCAATGGCAGAGAAAGCACCAAATGGATTGCCCGTAAGCGCAACACCAAGCGCTCCCGTGAGCGCACTACCGATGGCATTGCGCGTCAGTCGTCCCCGCAGCCGAGATCGGAAACGCCGCTGATATTCATCGGCATCAACTTGGAAGTCAGGCGATTCCGGAGCCTCTGGATTGAGAATCGTGAATTGTCGAGCGGCGATCGCCGCCTGCAACCACTGCTCTTCTTGAGCCAGGAAATCAACCCGTGCTCTGGCTAATTCCGCATTGTCAGGAAACAAGGCAGTGCCCTGCTCCAAACGCTCTATGGCTTTTTGCTTGGCCTCTTCATCATCCGACTCGCTGAGCAGCAACGCGTACTCCACTTGTCCAGGGATAAATTCTGGATATTCCTCAGCAAGCAGCCCCAGTGGAATGTAGATGCGGGTTTCTAGGCCAGTCTCCAGCCCGGTCTGATATTCTCGCCAATAGACTCGCCCTGCTGGAGGCAGCAAGTCGGGATCAACGTATGCCTCTGGGCGATCGATGGGATCAGCGTCTTCATTCTCTGGATCTTTTGCTTCTTGATATCGCTGCTCTGCGGCCAGATAGTTTCCCTGAAGAAAGAAGCGATCGCCCTCCATCAATAACTGTTGCCAGTGAGCAACCTCTGCGGATATCTCCTCCTCACCCTCATGAGTTGCCGCCTCAATATCACTGCCTTCTGCATCCGAATCACTCGCCTCAACACCTGCATCATCTGACTCAGTAGGCTCTTCTATCGCATCCACGTCCGACTCAGCAGATGGAGCGTCGGATGACGTCGCATCAGATTGGTCTACGTCAGCAGGTGGCGATTCTAATTCGTCATGGGGTATTGTCGCAGCACCATCCACCGAATCATCTGATGATTCAGCACCATCCACTGGATCAGCTGATGGCTGTGTTGCGGAGTCTGAAGGGTCTCGCTGTGCTTGAATGGACTCCGAACGTGAAGACACTGGATAGTCCGTGAGGAATAAATCCATGTCATGGAACCCGATAGCCGCAAATGGCGGAATCGTGGTCGAGTCGCGCTCAACACGAAACGGTGGAGGAGATGCCGGCAGAGTGGTCGCTTGACTCTGCCCTAAAGCTTGCGTAGACACTATTTCGGCGGTTCCGATGATCCCCTCGTGATATCGAACATCAGCGGGGTCTGCGATCGCTGCCCTTGGAACGAGCCCTATGAGACAAGAGGGAACGCCTCCCAGTACCAGCCACATCAAACGCATGTTGAAACCCATGATTGTTCTCTCCGAGTAATAAAAACTCAGCCATGAACACGAAGCCCATGTCTTCATTGCAATTTTGAGACGTTTGCAACGTCATGTGTTTATGTCAGTGCTCAATTCACTCAATTTTAGAAAATCCAGGTGATCTTGCCCGGAAACTAAACATAAATAAGCGGTTCATCACATAAAACACGTCAGGCACAACACCTTTCTAGCCAACCAACAGGTGAGATCGCATCATTTTCAGCATGGTTCGTCTAGCCTGAGGTTTATAATCAATCTTGCACAATGAGCGAGCAGGCATCGGCAGCATAACCGATGGGGTCAACTGGTTCACTGAATCAACCATCTCATCGAGAGAACGACGTCTTGACGCTTGAGCAAGCTAGCATGTGCAACGATCAGGGCGATCGCCCTTGAGGATAGGTTCAATGTTGTTGGGTGATATTGCGTGAGTGATTTGTTACGCGGGGTCAATCTATTTCTCATCGGCATGATGGGATCAGGAAAATCAACCATTGGGAGGCTGTTGGCTCAGCAACTCAACTATCGATTCTTTGACACCGATGCGGTGATTGAGAAATCAGCCCATCAGTCGATTAACGATATCTTCGCCACCTCTGGGGAAACGGCCTTTCGAACCCTGGAAACTGAGGTTTTGTCTCAGCTCTCGTCCTACATGCGCATGGCGATCGCCACCGGGGGCGGCGTTGTATTAGAGCGCAAAAACTGGAGCTACCTACGTCATGGCATCGTTGTGTGGCTTGATGTTCCTGCGGATCTCCTCTACGAACGATTGAAAGATGACCACTCTCGTCCTCTTTTGCAATCTCCCGATCCCCAGAAGACACTTGAAGTGATCTTGAATCAGCGACAGTCGCTCTATGCACAAGCAGATTTGAGAATACCGATTACAGCAGATGAAACGCCGCTCCAGATTACGGAGCGCGTGATGCAGACCCTGCCAACTATTCTGAAAGAATCGACGCAACCGACGTCGTCATCAGAGCAGGAATCGGAGTCCTCATAAACAGCTTGCTCATTCTCAACAAACTCGTTGCGATCGCGCCAACGATAGTCTCTACACTAAGATCTCTACCCTAAGAAAATGCAACGTCCTCATTTATCCGTTCTCTCGCAGGTGCTGTATGACTTTACTTAACGAGCGTGAATTCATCGAAAATGCAGAAGCTACCCGTGTTCGCGTCTTGAGTGAAGCACTGCCCTACATTCAGCAATTTGCCGGACGGAAGGTCGTCGTAAAATATGGCGGTGCTGCGATGAAAGACAGCCTGCTGAAAGACAAAGTGATGCGCGATATTGTGTTTCTGGCCTGCGTTGGACTCCGTCCCGTGGTTGTTCATGGGGGCGGCCCTGAAATCAATACATGGCTAGGTAAGCTCAACATCGAACCTCAATTTAAGGATGGCCTCCGCGTTACCGATGCACCCACCATGGACGTGGTCGAGATGGTGCTCGTTGGGCGCGTGAACAAAGAAATTGTCACCCTCATTAGTCAAGCTGGTGGCTCTGCTGTCGGCATTTGCGGGAAAGATGGCAATCTCATTCGAGCACGCCCTCAAGGAGTCGAGGGAATTGGCTTCGTCGGAGAAGTGAGTGCAATGGATGTAAGACTTGTCGAGTCTCTCGTGGAAGCGGGATACATCCCTGTGGTATCTAGCGTAGCTGCGGATGACTCGGGCCAAGCTTACAACATTAATGCCGATACGGTTGCAGGTGAGCTGGCCGCTGCATTAGGGGCAGAAAAACTCATTTTGTTGACTGATACGCCTGGAATTTTGCGAGATCGGGAGGATGCCGCTAGCTTGATTCCCAAAATGGATATTCAAACCGCACGTCAGCTCATTGACGAGGGCATTGTCGGCGGCGGAATGATCCCCAAAGTAAGCTGCTGTGTGCGATCGCTCGCTCAGGGGGTCAAAGGAGCACACATCTTAGATGGACGCATTCCCCATGCTCTTCTCCTAGAAATTTTTACCGACATGGGCATCGGCTCCATGATCGTCGCGTCAGAATTTGCTTAATCCAGTTGCTGAAAGAACAGGAGTAAGCCCACAAGACCGTGAGTAATCGATTCCCTCTAGCTCTGCATTAGTCGAATGAGTGACGAACAACGAGAGCAAATCCAACACTACTTGCAAGCAGGGAAAGCTGCCGTTGAGAGGGGAGCCTATCGGCAAGCGGTGGACTCTCTGGAAAAAGCCAATGGCCTGGTCAATGCCGCCTCTCGATTAGGGGGCGATGTTCAATTTTGGCTGGTCACGGCTTATCAAGCCAATGGACAAACCGATCAGGCGATCGCCCTGTGTCGAGTCGTGAGTCGTCATCCAGACTATCAAATTGCGAAGCAAGGAAAACGACTGCTCTACATCCTTGAAGCTCCAAAACTAAAAACACGCCCTGAATGGACAACCAAAATTCCTGATCTAGCAGCCTTGGACGGCACCGAAGAATCGACTCTGATGCAGAAATATGCCGCCACTCGACAAAAGCGAGTGAGCACTCCTCGCCCAAAACCTGAAAAAGTGCGGGAAAAAATTGACCTGAGCACAGTCGATACAAAGGACAACGGCTTTGTCTGGATTGCGCTCGTCGTCACCGTCCTAACCTTAGGGAGTTTGGTATGGCTAAGCTAGCTAGAACCGGGTTGGTTGTTCTAAAAATGCTAAAGAATAGGCACTAAAGAATAGGAATGAAATAAACTAAAACTCACCTATGTTGCGTATTTTGGGGTTGTCCCTTGCATTCGGCAGGGGACAACCACCCAATTTAAAGAGCGAACAGCTTAGCAACCTGTTTTTTTGATGTGCTGTGTCTTCTCTACATCGCCACACTGACTACCAGCATTCAAGAACCGAGAAACGTGGTGTCAGATTATAGTCAAGGGCATGAGAACACCCGAAGCCTCTCGATGCGTCACCTTAGCGGTCTACGATCTCTATGCATTGATGACTTTTCAAATAAGGGTGATGGAAGGTTTCACAACCTCTTACAATAGGCTGCATGGGAACAGTCAAAGCTATTCGAGGAACACGAGATATTCTGCCAGGCGACATCGGTCACTGGCAACACGTTGAGGCGATCGCCCGCAACATTTTCGGCAACGCCGCTTTTCGCGAAATTCGTACACCTATTTTTGAGCAAACGAGCCTCTTTGAGCGAGGCATCGGCGAAGCCACCGATGTCGTCGGCAAGGAGATGTATTCGTTTACAGATCGGGGCGATCGCCCCATCACCTTGCGTCCAGAAAATACGGCTGGAGTTGTTCGAGCGTTTATTGAACATAATCTATATGCTCAAGGTGGTGTCCAACGCCTTTGGTACACCGGACCAATGTTTCGGTATGAACGCCCCCAAGCCGGACGACAGCGCCAGTTTCATCAACTGGGTGCCGAGGTCATTGGGAGCGCTGACCCGCGTGCAGATGTTGAAGTCATCGCCCTAGCCATGGATGTGTTGACTCAGTTAGGTGTCTCTGATCTGAGCCTGAATTTGAATTCGGTCGGCAATTTTGGCGATCGCCAACACTATCGAGACGCACTGGTCAACTACTTTACTCCCTTCAAAGACGACCTTGATCCCGACTCTCAAGACCGACTCACCCGCAACCCACTCCGCATTCTGGATAGCAAAGTTGAGAGAACTCAAGAAATTGCCGTGGAGGCTCCGAGCATTCTGGACTATCTCGGAGATGAGTCAAAACAACACTTTGACCAGGTGAGATCGTTGCTCGCGAGTTTGAACATTGCTTATGAGCTAAACCCTCGACTCGTTCGTGGACTAGATTATTACACCCACACGGCCTTCGAGATTATCTCAAACAATCTTGGTGCGCAGGGAACCGTCTGCGGTGGCGGTCGGTATGATGGCCTCGTAACTGAATTAGGCGGCCCCGACACCCCAGCCGTGGGTTGGGCCATGGGCATGGAACGATTGATCTTGCTGCTCCAGCAACGTCAGCCGACCATGACGTCTGCTCTCGACTTTTATATTGTGTCCCGTGGGGATCAAGCAGAATCCCAAGCTGTTCAACTCGCTCAGAAACTTCGGCACCTAGGATTTTCTGCTGAAGTGGATTTAAGTGGCAGTGCCTTTGGCAAACAGTTTAAGCGCGCCGACCGTAGTGGGGCGATCGCCTGCTTTGTTCTGGGAGATGAAGAAGCAGCACAAAACATCGCGCAGCTCAAATGGCTCGCCTCTGGAGAACAGCAGTCTATTGAACAATCAGCACTTCCAGATTTGGCTGAAGATTTTCAACAAAAATTAACGGCTGCTCGATCATAGTCCGCATCTCAGGGATGAGAATGAAACGACTCCGATATAGTTTGGTGATGGTTGCGCCATCACCAAACTATCGTGTTGTTATCTCATGCCGATCGTGTTTACAGTGAGCTAGAATCCAAGCTCTCCGCTTCACCGGGTGTCTGAGGAAGATGTAATCCACATTCCTGTTTCATGCCATGGAAACGAGTATCTCGCTCGTTTTCATCATCGGCAGTCACAGGGCGGCTAGAATGCCAGTCTCCTACTGTCACATATCCCTCATCAAACATAGGGTGATAAGGCAAATCATGCTTTTGGAGGTAGTAGTAAATATCTCTGGAATGCCAGTTCAAAATCGGTAAGATCTTATAAAGATCGCCTTGTTTTCCAACAAAGCCCAAGGTTTTTCGATGATCCGTTTGATCAGACCGCAGGCCAGCTAGCCAGGCAGTCGCGCCCAACTCTTTCAATGCACGCTGCATGGGCTCTACCTTGCGAATTTGGTCGTATAAATTCAAAGAGTCCACATCTTTCTGCGCCCAAAGTCGCCCATAAATCGCTTCCATGCGAGCAGGGCTAATCGGTGATTGATAGACGTGGAGGTTGAGCTTTAATCGCGCCACCAGTTCATCGGCAAAGGTGTAGGTTTGTGCCGGCAAGTAGCCTGTATCAACCCAAATGACTGGAATATTTGGGAATACCTGTGTGACGAGGTGAAGCATGACGGCAGACTGAATTCCAAAGCTCGTGCTCATCACCAGCCCATCACCAAACGTATGATGTGCCCATGAAACAATGCCATTGGTATTCAATGACATCAAATGCTGATTGAGTTCCTCTAAATCCAGTTCTAGGTTAGCGGTCTTGAGGGTTGCTCCTACCATAGATTCCCTATTCACCCAGTATTTATTTCCTCACACAACCGATTGAGAACGTCTGCAATGTACATCATATTTGTACTTCTTGAGACGCGTCCTTACGACTGATGAACACTGCCCGGTAGACTATTCTGCTTAACTGTACGAGCGAGCCTTAATCCTCCAATACAGATAATGACACATTACACTACTCAGCGATCGCAGCCGACCTCGCAACCTGCGGTGTTGCTGATAAGCTATTCGCTATTTAAATCGGGTGGTTGTCCTCCGCCGGATGCAGGGGAAAACCACCAACATACTCAAAATAGATAAGTTTTAGCTTAGCTTGTTGAACTGATGAAAGGCGTCTTTCTTAAAAGCAAGTCTAGAATCGTACAGGACATCATCACTGTGTCAAAGCCCGCGATACAACTAAGTAGATAGCCATAATTAAACGTATTCTTCCAAATCCTGGGCCGCCCGCTGCGCGGGTGACCCAGGATTTGGGCTTTTGGTTTTAATGACCGTCCAGGTACTTAGCCAGAGGGTATC
>JBCCWF010000165.1:0-12498 GCA_039194035.1 Cyanobacteria bacterium P01_E01_bin.6
GCGGATCTCAGCCCGATTTTCAACGATTTATCAACGTTTCAGGCTACGACCCATTCCTTATTGCACTTCGTTGCAACTACGCTTGCGTTACCCCTAATAGCCGTTGTTTTACTTCTAACTGTCGCGCAACCATGGTTGAATCGCGGAGCTGACCAAAACGAAGGGCAACATCAATACCCTGATCGATTAAATCCTGGAACGCATCAGTCAACACGAGATCAATATTCAAGTCCGAATGTTGAGCGAGGAATGAATTCGCGTGACGCGAAGCTATTGGCACTCCCTACTCTCAAACGCCCCTGCAACTTTCCATCACTACGAACCAAATGGTTAGCCTCGTCTAAAGCAGACAGAATCGGTTCCATTCTCGCCAGATAATCTCCGCTAATTTCACTACATAGGTGCTTCTGACAAAGAGCGCCGCCCCTAGATCATTTTCCATTTTGGAGATAATTCTGGACATAAAAGGCTGGGACAAGTCAATCGAGGACGTAAAGCTACCGGTTATAGCGACACGGTAAAACAAGCATAAGGTTGAGATTCGATCACTCATTCGTTTTTCAAATAACTATTAGACGTATATTACCTCTACCAATCAATAATCAAATGAGCAATACTTGATTCATAGGCAAATGGAGTAGCTCAAAAATCCTGAAAACATTTCCAGTCATGATTTAGAGCCTGTGTACTCCTGCTGCTACTACCAAAATCACAAAACAGGAATAAAATCATGTCTCTTCAAGAAAAACTCGATGCTTTTAAGGCTGACTTTGAAGCCAACAAAGCCCCTACAGCAGCGGTGGCAGCCTTTCATCGTTCCAACCGTGAATTGATTGAAAATGGCAATGCCGAGCGCGCCCTCAAAGCGGGTGACCGAGCGCCCGAATTTACGTTGACGGATTCAGATGGCAACCTCGTCTCTTCGAGAGCTTTGCGCGCTAAAGGCCCCTTGGTACTGACTTTCTATCGTGGTGTTTGGTGCCCCTACTGCAATTTGGAACTACAAGCACTAGAAGAAGTTGCTGACGATATCCGTTCCCGAGGTGCTTCGCTTCTAGCGATTTCCCAGCAAGGTGCTTCAAGCAGTCGCAAATCCCAAAGGGATAACAATCTGAGTTATCCGATCCTCACAGACCAAAGTGGAGACTTGGCAGAACGCTTCGGCCTGCGCTGGACATTGCAGCCCTACCTAATTGAATTCTTTAAGATGTTCCAGGTAGATCTTCCAAAGATTCATAACGATGACAAATGGACCTTGCCTATGCCTGCAAGGTATATCATCGACACTTATGGAACCATTGCCTACGCAGAGGTCAATCCGGACTATACTCGCCGCCCTGAACCTAGCGATCTATTCCCGGTTCTCGATCAACTTGTTCTTTCAACAGTGAAATAGCGGAGCAACGCACTAGCAGACCTCGTTAACTTGGCGTAGCAGTTTATGTACTACTGTGCCAATCCTTCGGCTGCGATGGCTTCAGGTCAAGCAATGTGCAGCAAGAGCAATGAGGTTTTTTGGACGTAGTTGGCGTGATCTCAGCGCAATAAATAGAGGAATTATGACAACTCAATCAGCGAACAACTTAATACAGGTTCGATATGGTCATGAACCGGTTGATAGCATCAACATCTTTTACCGAGAGTCAGGCAATGTCCAGCAACGAGCAGTAGTATTGCTGCACGGCTATCCGGCCTCATCGCACATGTATCGTGACGTTCTAGCCGCACTTGGTGGCGACTTTTATCTGATTGCCCCTGATTACCCGGGCTTTGGCAACAGTGACTTTCCAGACTTCAAGGATTACGAATACACGTTCAATAATTTGGCTATAACGATCGACAAATTCCTTGAGCAAAAAGGCATAACGGAGTTTGTACTGGGAATGCAGGATTACGGAGCACCGGTTGGTTATCGGCTAGCGACGAAATATCCTGACCGGGTCAAAGGCCTGATCGTGATGAATGGCAATGCCTACGAAGAGGGTTTCCATCCAGAGAACTCAGCGCCGGTTAACGATTACTGGGAAAACCGCACGGCTGAAACCGAAACCATGATCGTCAGCCAGCTCATGAGTCTCGAAGGCATCAAATGGATGTACACCGAAGGCACGCGGAACCCGGAGGGTATTAACCCGGATAATTGGGTTCTCGACTTCACCCGAATTGATCGCCCCGGCCAGCGGCAAGTGCAGTTGGATTTATTTTACGACTACCAAAACAACGTCAAGCTTTACCCGCAGTGGCACGCTTTTCTTCGCGAATATCAGCCACCGACATTAATTGCCTGGGGTTCAAATGATCCGATTTTCGTATCCGCTGGTGCTGAAGCTTACCGAAAGCACCTCGACAACATAGACTTTCACCTGTTCGACACCGGGCACTTTGTGTTGGAAGAAGAGGCTCCACAGGTCATTGAGAAGATTCACAATTTCCTGCAGCGAATCCAATTCTAGAACCAGACAACAACCACATCATTTCAATCTGAAAGGAGAAGCTCATGTCTCTTAAGCAACAAAAACAACAAGTCGGTCGGTTAGAACGCATTAAGCAATCGTTTTTCAATCTGCCAACCTGGGTGCAAATCTGGATGAATTTTATCCTTGCACCAGTAAATTTGGCCACGCTTGTGTTTCTCAACCAACCCAGTGGTGTTCTCATTGCGGCGTTGGCGTTGAGCGGAATGATCATCACCGTATCCATTGTTATTGCGACTGGTGGGTTTTCCAAATTGGCAGCAGCCGGGCATTTACTACCCTGGACACACCTCGTTTGGATACTCGCTTTTGCCAAGCCGGACGGCAGTGCCGTCTATCAGGCGTTTTTGACTCTACTCTTGGTTATCAACCTGATATCTCTAGCATTTGACTTTAACGATCTGCGGATTTGGCTCAAATCCAGAGTCTAAACCTAGAAGGCAGGAACCTTAACAGATTTTTGAAGCTTTGCATTAGTCTCCACCTTCATGAACTGGTTCGGCCTTGTAGAGGAAGAACTTGGTCGTCTTTTTGTAGAGATGCAATCCACTCTATTTTCAACCTAGAAGGAGAAAATTATGTCACTTCAACAACAACTCTCAGAGATCAAAACGAACATCAGATCCCAGATTCCTGAAGACGTGTTTCAGAAATTTGAGGAGTCGATACAGGCTCTCGACGCGTCGGGGATAGCTAACAATGCCCCGAAGATCGGTGATGAGCTGAACAATTTTGTGTTGTCTAACCAGTTAGGACAGCAGAGGAGTCTAGCTGAACTTCGCAAGACCAGTCCGGTGGTGATGGTCTTCTACCGTGGTGGCTGGTGTCCATACTGCAATCTGGAGCTGCGTGCATATCAGCAGATCTTACCTCGGCTCAAGGCAGTTGGAGCCCAACTGGTAGCGATCACGCCTGAATTGCCGGATTCTTCATTGTCGACAGTTGAAAAAAATGAGCTTGAATTCGAAGTGCTTTCCGATGTTGGTACCGATTACGCGAAGGAAATTGGACTTGCCTTTTCGCTGCCTGAAGACCTTCGCGAAATCTACGCGAATCTGGGTGGCGACCTAGAGAAATTCAACGGAGTGGGCAACTTCAATCTTCCCATTCCAGCAACGTTGGTGGTCGACACCGATGGTAAGGTCGCGTTCGCACATGTCGATGTGGATTACACGACTCGGGCTAATCCCGAGGACGTGCTTAGCGTTGTTCGCAACATCAAAGTAGTCCCAATATCTCGATGATTCAACAACAGTCAATAAAAAGGAAAGAACTAATGAAAATCTCAGACAGCACAATTCTTGTTACGGGTGCCAATCGCGGTATCGGTCTCGCTTTAGTCGAGAAGTCGCTGGAAAAAGGAGCCGCTAAGGTCTACGCGACTTATCGCTCAGAGAACAACCGCTCGATGCTTAATGAGTTGGGTGAACAAGTTATTCCTGTTCATCTCGACCTCGGAAACCAGGCAACAATTGCACAGCTTGCTCAATCAGTGCCCTCACTGGATATCCTCATCAACAATGCAGGTATCCTTACCGCCCTGAGTCTGCTAGAGGATACTGAAGAGCAATTGCGTAACGATATCGAAACCAACGTTTTTGGAACACTCGCAGTTACCAAAGCGATGCTACCCGCTCTCAAGAAAGAAAGCTCAGCTACTATCGTCAATGTTGCCAGCATCGCTAGCCTCGCAGCCATGCCAAGTTTAGGGGGGTATTCCGTGTCGAAGGCTGCCGTCCACTCAATGACGCAGTCGATACGCAGTGAGTTGAAGGCCGATGGCATCTCGGTCCATGGCGTTTACCCTGGTCCAGTGGCAACGCGCATGACGGAAGGCTACGATATGGAGCTGACACCGGCTCCGGTGGTTGCTGAAAAGATTCTGGAAGGCATCGAGAATGGCATCGAGGAAATTTTCCCGGACATCATGTCGCAACAAACAGGACCGCTCTTCCTCAGTTCGCCCAAAAAGCTGGAAGAGACCTTTGCTTCCTATTGATTTTCAGCTCTTGCAGCGAATCCAATAGTTCGAACTAGAAGACAGCAACAACATTCCTAACAAAGGAGGTACCCATGACAACTTTTACAACATACACCATTGACAGCGCACCGGAAGCTTCTAAACCCATTCTGCAAGCTACTAAGAAAAAACTCGGCTTTGTAACGAATCTCATGGCAGGCATGGCTGAGTCTCCAGTGCTGGTCGAAAGTTATCTGACAATGATGGGATTGTTTAACAAAACTGAGCTTAGTGAAACAGAGCGCCAGATAATTCTGATGACGAATAATCGTTTGAATGACTGCACCTACTGTATGGCTGCCCATACAGCAGTATCCAAAAAGTTTCGGGTAGATGATGACGTGATTGAAGCACTGCGCAGTGGCTCACCAATCAATGATCCCAAGCTCGAAGCGTTGCGCATATTCGCGATTATTATCCATGAAACCCATGGAAGACCAACTGAGGAGCAAATCGAGACATTCCTTGCAGCAGGTTATACCAAGCAAACGATTCTAGAGGTGATTGTTGGAACGAGTCTCAAGGTACTCTCCAACTACACCACTCCTATTGTCAAACCCTCACTTGATAAGGTCTTTGCTCCAATGGCATGGAGTAAGGATATAGTTCAGATGTGAGGTAGTTTTCCAGGGAACGTTTGTTGGGCTAATCAACGCCATCCCAGAGGTTAGTTACTAGGGAAGCGTTGATTAGCCTTAACTATCACTTAACTATCAACTGTTGCACTATCGAGTAAGAGCTGTCCCGGTTCCTTGGCAGAACCATCGCCGTTGACATAGGTGTAGAGCGTCGCTGTTGTTATTCCTAGCTTTTGTGCCACATCCTTGGCACATGCCCTCGAATCGCTCATCGCAGTCATCGCCATATGAAGTGTCGTGCGATCCATCTTGCGAGGCCGTCCACCCATCCGTCCTCTAGCCCGTGCTGCTTGAAGGCCAGCTCGAGTGCGTTCCGCAATCAATTCTCGCTCATACTCTGCTAGTGCGGCAAAGACGGCAAAGAATAAACGGCCATTGGCAGTGCTTGTATCAATTTCTGCGCCGGCTCCGGAGAGCACCTTGAAGCCAACATCTCGTTGTCGTAGCTCATCAATGGTGTTGATGAGGTGTTTCAAGTCTCGTCCTAAGCGATCGAGATTCCAAACGACTAGCGTGTTTCCGGGTTGCAGTGCCTTGAGACAGGCATCCAGACCGGGTCGTTGCGCTGTCTTACCCGAAACGTGGTCAGAGTAAATCCGATTCTCAGCAACGCCTGCTTCCACCAGAGCATCCAGTTGCAAATCCAGCAGTTGTGAACCATCCGCTTTGGACACTCGTGCGTAACCAATCAGCATAGTCTCCACCAGTTAGGCTAAAAAAGATAAATCAATAGGGTTTATCTAGCTTTGAATTTTAGACGGGTTTTCTAGCGCTAATCAAGGCTCAATTGCGGTCAGCATTGCAGAACAAAGAAAACGGTCGTTTTTTGAGCTGTACTTTCTCAACGATGACCGGAGGGGTTTGTGTCTACGCAGGAGCAATTTCTATCTCAGCGCCAACGCTACCAGCCGATCTCTTTGCCACAAAGCTTTTCAGATGAGCAGATGGTTAAGGACTGGACGCTTTCGGAAAACGATAAAGGGGCTATCAGCAAGTATCGCAAGATGTTCCGGTTGCATCTTGCCATTCAAATTTGTGCGGTGCGTCTCTACGGCCGCTTCTTAAAGCATGTTCACGATCTGTCACCTCAGATTGTGAACTATCTAGCGCAACAACTCGACCTACCGCCCTCTCTGGAGGTTCAGATACCCGAGCGAGAAGCCACCTATTTAGAACATCGTCAGACTGTCTTGAAACACTTAGGCTTTAAGCGATTTGATGAAGCCGCTCAAGAACAGCTTGAGATCTGTTTAGAGCAAAAAGCTCAGCTTGGTTTGCTACCTGATGACCTGTTCCAACAAGCCGAATATCATTTGCTTGCTCAGCGTATTCTACTTCCCGGTCCTTCTGTTCTAGAAAGGTTTATCATTCATGTCTGTGCGACTGTACATCAGGAGCTTTTCGAAGCGCTCTCACAGGAACTATCGCCTGAATTGCGAGGCTCCATTGACCAGCTGCTTAAGGTATCTGAAGGTGAGCAACGCTCTTATTTTCACCAGCTCAAAGCCTATCCTCCAGCAGCCACCATCTCATCGTTGCAGTTATACCTAGAACGCTACAAAACAGTAGCTGAAACGGGCATTGACAGTTTTGAGGGTCGGGTGCTGACACCCGCTTTCCTCGACTATCTGTTTAAGCAGGCTAAACGCTATAGTGCCAAGGATCTCAAGCGGTTCGCAGACCACAAGCGCTATGCCCTGATGGTCTGCTTCTTGCTAGAAACCCGTAAGGTTTTACTGGATCATCTCGTCATGATGCATGACCAATACCTCATGGATATGTGCCGAAAGTCCAAAAACATATATGAGCAGAAGCATCGCGATTTGCGTAGGCGACAGAAGAAAGCAGTTGATGTTGTGCTGGAGGCAAATAACTACCTGCTGGATTGGCCCACAGAGCAACCCCTGTTAAAGACAGAATTTTGGCAACTGGTTGACGAGGCTAAATTGCGCCGTTCTCTGGAAGACTTGCAGGCATTCAAACATCTTGAAGAAAGGGGATACGGGGATTTGCTCTTAACCCGTTACCCCAGTCTGCGTAAGTACTTTGCCGAATTTATTCACCTACCCTTCGCCGCTGAACATGGCAATGACAGCTTGATACAAGCCATTGAGTTTGTGCGGAAACTGGATGCCGGTGACATCAAGAAACTACCCAAAACGGTGCCGACAAATTTTGTCCCGAAGGAGCTACGCCAAGCTCTGACAAATCAGGGGGGTGCGATCAATCGTAATGCCTGGGAGGTAGGGGTGGCTTTTGCGATCAAGGATGCATTGCGTTCAGGCAACTTATATCTGCCTCAGAGCAAGCAGCATGTCTCCTTCTGGGAATTGATGCTCAGTGAAAGCCGGTGGCAGCAGATACGACAATCCTCCTTTGAAGAGCTGCAACAACCCCAGAAACATGAAATCAAAGCGGTCCTCCCTGAGCAATTCCACACTGCGATCACCCAGGCGAAGGCCAATTTTTCCGTTGACGATTTTGCTGAAATTCAGGACGGCAAGCTGAACCTCAAGCGTTATGACAAGGTGGCTGTACCGCCTGCCGTTGCCACCTTGCAAAAGTTGATTGATGCACGGCTGCCCTCGATTCGCATCGAACAGCTACTGATGGAAGTGGATCAACTCACTCGCTTCAGTCGGCACTTTACACCGATCCAGGGCCACCAGTCCAAGCCGTTGCATTTTTACCGCACGCTGATAGCGGCGCTGCTATCTCAAGCGACCAACCTGGGGGTGGTGTCCATGAGTGCCAGCGTGAAAGGTACCACAATTGACATGCTCCGACATGTCCTGCATGACTTCATTCGCGAAGAGACTTTGACGGCAGCCAGCACCGAAATCGTTAACCGGCATCATGAGCTGCCTTTGAGCACTGTTCACGGAGATGGTACTGTCTCATCCTCTGATGCTCAGCGCTTTGGCATTCGCGCTAGCAGCCTGCTGGCTTCCTATTATCCTCGCTACTACGGCTACTACGAGAAGGCCATCGGCATCTATACACATGTTTCTGACCAGTACTCGGTCTTCAGTACCGAGGTGATTTCCTGTAGCCCTCGTGAAGCCTTGTATGTCCTGGATGGGCTGCTAGAAAACAACACGATCCTCAAAATCCGCGAGCATACGACGGACACTCATGGCTACACCGAGATCATCTTTGCACTGTGTCACTTATTGGGATTCTATTTCATGCCACGTATCCGGGATTTGAAGGACCAGCAGCTTTATAAAGTCGATAGAAACAATGATTATGGGGTATTCACACCATTGCTAACGAAAACGGCTGACCTCAATATTATTGAGGAACAGTGGGAGGAAATGCTTCGAGTCGCCACTTCTCTCAAGCAGCGCACAGCCCCCGCTCATGTCATTGTCCAAAGGCTGACCAATAGCTACCCCGCTGACCGGTTATCTAAGGCGTTTACCCACCTTGGACGCATTCTCAAGACCCAGTACATCTTGCGCTATCTCACTGACGCTAATCTACGTCAGACGGTGCAGCTTCAGCTCAATAAGGGTGAGTACCGGCACAAGTTACCACGCCGGATTTTCTTTGCTGACCAGGGGGAGTTCACAACGGGCGATTACGAGGAGATCATGAATAAGGCGAGCTGCCTGAGCTTAATCTCGAACGCCATCTTGTACTGGAACACCATGAAAATCAACGATATTGTCACGAAGCTCAGAGCACAAGGCGAGATCATTGAAGACGAGACCCTAGCTCATATTTCTTTGATGCCTTTCAAACACGTCATACCCAATGGGACATATTTCATCGACGACCTGTAGCTGAAAGCTCCTGACGACAAGGATTCTGGTCATACCTCAATGTACAACCGTAGGTTTCTGTTCAAATGCCCCCGCTGGTCCTACCTCTCCAGGTGCCTGTGGGCGATCGCCTCTTGGGTCGGGTGCTGAATGTGTTTGGAGAACCAATTGATGAACAAGGTGAGGTGGAAGGGACGTGGCGATCGCTCCACGGCCGACCTCCACCCTTGAGCCAACGGGTCACCGAAACAGAGATTCTCGTCACTGGCATTAAGGCCATCGACGTTCTAGCGCCGATTGAGCGCGGCGGTAAAGCGGGTCTCTTCGGTGGGGCAGGCGTCGGCAAGACCGTGCTCATCACCGAGCTTATTCACAATGTGGCGAAGCAATATCAAGGGGTGAGCATTTTTTGTGGCGTGGGTGAGCGATCGCGAGAGGGTGAAGAACTCTATCGTGAAATGAAAGCGGCTGGGGTATTGGATAAAACCGTGATGGTGTTTGGCCAGATGAATGAACCACCGGGCGCTCGTTTCCGAGTTGGGCATGCGGCCTTAACGATGGCGGAATATTTTCGTGACAACGCTCATCAAGACGTGTTGCTATTGATTGATAACGTTTTCCGATTTATCCAGGCAGGTTCAGAAATGTCGGGTTTGATGGGGCAACTGCCCTCGCGGGTAGGCTATCAACCCACACTAGAAACGGAGCTGGCAGCCCTGCAAGAACGGATTTGCAGTACAAAAAGCGGGGCCATTACATCGGTGCAGGCCGTGTATGTTCCTGCTGATGATTTGACGGATCCAGCAGTGGTTCATATCTTCGCTCATTTATCTGCTTCCATTGTGTTGTCGCGCAGGCGTGCGAGTGAGGGTCTATATCCGGCTATCGATCCACTGCAATCGGGATCAAAAATTTTGACTCCAAAGGTCGTGGGAAAACGTCACTATCAGACTGCTCAAGCGGTACGAAAAGCGTTAGCAGATTACGAAGATCTAAAAGATATCATCGCGATGCTGGGCATCGAAGAACTGGGACAAAGCGAACGGCAGACCGTTTACCGGGCACGACGACTTGAACGATTTCTAACTCAGCCATTTTTCACCACTGAGCAGTTCACCGGAATCCAGGGACAATTCGTATCGCTAGATGACGCCCTAGACGGGTGCGATCGCATTCTCAATGACGAATTCGCCAATACCCCAGAAAAGGCTCTTTATATGATCGGCAATGCTCCAAGAAAAAGAGTAGAGAGGTAAAAGAGTGGAGAGATAAGCTGTTGACATTTAAATCGTGTGGCTGCCTCCATCCCTTCTCTACCCACTTCCGTCCCCATCTCCGATTCACCCCTCATGATTCAACTCCTTCATTCTTTACTCCCCCACCTTCCCTATGCACCTCAAACTCCTCCTTCCAACACAGGTACTCATTGACCAACCTGTCACCAAAATCATTGCCGAAACTGAAAATAGCTCTGTTTGTTTGTTGCCGCATCATATTGATCTGCTGATTGCCCTAGTGCCTGGTATTTTCACGATGCAAACGATTGAGGGAGATGAAATCTTTCTTGCTGTTGATGGTGGCATTTTAATCAAATGCGGCGCAGACGTGCTTATTTCGACGCGAAATGCCGTTCAGGGCAGTCGCCTAGAAGCGTTGCGACAAGAAGTAGACTACCAATTTCGTGACATAGACGAGCAAGAACGTCAGACTCGGACAGCGATCGCCCGGATGGAAGCAAGTTTAGCCCGCCAGTTTACGGCGTTAACCGTGGAGGGATCTTAAATGACATCGTCACTTCCACCCCCTCCACCAGATCGGCATTCTTTCCTAGAGAATATAGGAGATAAAGCAAGTCGCAAACTCAAGTCTCGACAAACCCATAAGTCAGTCTGGTTTGCCTTGGGAATGTTTGGCATGGTGGGCTGGGCCGTTGCACTGCCCACTATCATGGGCGTTGCCTTAGGGATTTGGATCGATCGGCATGTCAACAGTCAATATTCCTGGACGCTGATGCTATTGGTCATCGGCATGGGCTTGGGGTGCTGGAATGCCTGGTATTGGATAAAAAAGGAGAGCCAGCATGATTGAAGCAGAGCAGACACTGCTATTGCTGATTCTGTTGGTGGGAATCACGGTCGTGATTGCCATGGTGCTCAAAGGGCTGTTTCAGAAGGTGGGATTACCTGCTATCGTGGCTTACCTGCTCTTGGGTCTGGTCATGCAGCTGGTAGATGTTACAGGGTACTTAAAAACACAGAGTATCCAGACTGCATTTGGTTTTTTGGCCGAACTCGGGATCATCTCACTGCTGTTTCGGGTTGGCTTAGAGTGCAATTTTGCAGGGCTATGCCGATAACTGCTCTATCGCTGGAAAACTCAGGGGAAATTGGTATGAACATTAACCTTATTCAGTTGACATTACTCGTTTTAGCCGGATTAGGACTCGGCAGTGTTTACTTTGGAGGGTTATGGCTCACAGTTCAGCAGATTCCAACGATGCAGCAGCCATTAGGAATGATTTTACTGAGCTTTGGTTTGCGGCTAGCAATCGTCTTATTAGGAGGTTATCTACTCGTGAGTCAACGTGTAGAACAAGCCATGATTGTGTCTTTGCTAGCTTGTACTGCTGGCTTTTTGATGGCACGATATCTGTTAATTTCTCACGTTATTGATCACAGTTGAATCCTTCGTCTCTTCCAGAAGACAAGGCAGGGTAACCATCCATAGAAGTTACGTAGAGGTGGCGATCGCTCATGAATCTTACTCCAGACCAAATTTCAATCCATCTAGGGCCGATTACCCTCAATGCCACGTTGATTTTTACCTGGTTTGTGATGGGAGTGCTGATTCTAATCTCATGGTGGGTGACGCGCAGGCTATCAAATTCGACACACATCTCCCCAGGGCAAAACCTTTTAGAGGTCTTGGTACTGGGCATTACAAACCAAATTCGTGACATTAGCGAACAAGAGCCTGAGCCTTATCTTCCATTTGTAGGAACCTTGTTCATTTTTATCGCGACATCAAATTTGCTCAGTATCCTGCCGGGCTATCAGCCGCCCACGGGATCACTATCCACAACAGCCGCGCTAGCACTCTGCGTCTTTGTTGCGGTTCCCCTGTTTGGCATTCGCAAGCAAGGCTGGCGGTCGTATCTGAAACAGTATATAGAGCCAACTCCGATTATGCTGCCATTTAATGTGATCAGTGACGTATCACGGATTATTTCCCTAGCCGTACGATTATTTGGCAACGTCATGAGCGGCACAATGATTGTGGCCATTTTACTCTCAATCGCACCGTTGCTATTTCCAGTTGTAATGCAAGCATTTGGGATATTAACAGGTTTAATTCAAGCGTATATTTTCGCGGTGCTAGCCATGGTTTTTATTGCAGCCGCTACCGAAGTTCACACATCGTCACAACTCGATCGTTCTAATCATTCAGGAGAGACATCTAATGTAGGACTTACGCAGCAGCCATGGACAGAGAAGGCTGTTTGAGTTGCTGACAGAGATAGTGGTCGAGCAGCCCATGCTTGAGTTGGTAAATGGTTTGCCCCATCTGCTGGGCCAACTCATTGAGGCGAACCCACACCA
>JBCCWF010000166.1:0-12478 GCA_039194035.1 Cyanobacteria bacterium P01_E01_bin.6
CACCCCCCCCCACCCCCAACAACCCATCATCCTCACTCATGGGACTAGCCGGATCAAATGACTCATAGACACCATCACTAAAAATATAGAGCAGGCTTTCTGTCGAAATATGATGGCGATCGCTCTCATACGTTACATCTGACATCATGCCAACCGGCAAGTTTGGAGTCCTAAGCCGCACCGCCTGAAACTCGTTATCCTTTTTGTTGATGAGCACTGCAGGTGGATGCCCTGCGCTAGCGTAGGTCAATTGCCGACGAGACTGATTATAAACGCCATACCAAATCGTAAAGTACTTGTCATTTTGATCATTCATCTGGAAGGTTTCGTTGAGAGCCTTCAGCACGGCACTCGGCTGATAGAAATTCACATCTGGTAATGACTGCGAACGCAAAACATTTTGAACAGATATAGATGGCAGCGCCGCCCCCAGTCCGTGACCAGAAACATCCAACAGATAAAATGCCAAATAATCAGGATCTAGCCAATAATAGTCGAAGCAATCTCCCCCTAGTTCTCGAGATGGAATGAAGCGAGAATCAACCGATACTGTCCCCACGAGAGGGGCTGGAAGGAGCGATCGCACATATTGAGCAGCTTCATTCAACTCAGCCTCAAGCAATGATTTTTGATCTTGAAGATCCCGGCTTAACTGTCGAATACGCAGCCCAGCACGAATCTTAGCTTTCATCTCGCTCAAATCAACAGGCTTTGAGAGAAAATCATCTGCTCCAGTATCGAGACCACGTACTCGGTCAGCCACTTCGCCCTTCGCAGAAAGCAACACAAAAAATGTTGCCGCAAGAGCTGGATCCGATTTCACCTCAGTGCACACAGAGAGACCGTCCAGATCGGGCATAATCCAGTCACAGACAATCAAATCAGGTTGAATATTTCGCGCTTTCTCTAGCCCCTCCTTCCCCCCACTAGCAACAACAACTTGACAATCTTGATCTCTAAGAGCCTTTTGAAGCGTGATGAGAACAATGGGATCATCATCTATAACAAGGATTTGCGCCATATTAATCCTGAGCAGAACATATGATTCCTATTGCATGAAACCGTTGAAGTGGGCTACAACGGCAATGGAACCGACAAATACATTTAAAGTCCAAATGGAGTTAAATCTAGTTTTAAGATTCATCACTTTGGGAATGCAGTCAGGCCAATCAATATAAAGTTATCATTTGCATCATGATGCGTTTTGTAAACGAACACTCATTTACTTCGCCAGCTAATCGTTACATAAATTATCATCAATTGGTTGGTTGGCTGGAGTCATCTCAAACTTAGCAGTCTATCTCGTGAACTATTGTCACGGTGCAATCTACTTATACATTCCACGAAATCGTTCCCAGTTTTCAGGGTGAGTTAGTAATCTTTTCACAAAACTGTATAGACATGTAAGAATTTACTCTCAGGGTTTCTCTCTATCCTGACGAGAAGCCTTGCTCTGGGATGAATGAATTAGTCGAACAAACGTGAACGATGATTATCAAGATTAGCGTGAAAGCCTGAGCAAGTGTTTAGCTACCCTTAAGCTGGATTTCATGCATGCTCCTATCTTGATTAGGATACTGGTGATTAAGATACTACTGCTGAAGGTAAGCAAGGACTTGTGCAATTGAAGCTGTCTCAGAGAGCGTCCCTCCAAGTCTCAACGGATTTGAATGCTCTCATTGATGTACTGTCATGGTTTGACCAATTTCAAAACTCACTGTTGCCATATGACGTCTGGCTTCAGTGCCAGTTAGCGGTTGCTGAAGGCTTTACCAATGCCGTTCGCCACGCTCACCGCGATCAGCCAACAGAGACTCCCGTGGAATTAGAAGTTGAAATTCACGATGATCTCCTTGAGATTCGCATTTGGGATCATGGACCTGGATTCGATGTAGATTCGTATCTCAAAAACCTTTCCCTGCCTATTGACGAGAACGCAGAAGGAGGCAGAGGGCTGTCATTAATGCATCGAATTGCTGACGATCTTCAATATGCACGTACCGACGATCAGCGAAACTGCTTGCATATTTCAAAGCGATTCTCATAGGAGAAATAAAGCGCACCGTCACGGACTCTGAGAAATCGCCATCACTCTAAGCTTCAGCAGATGCGCGATGTCTCATGGGTTAATTCAGGACTCCAATGATTTTGGCCGCAGCCCATCCATCAATTAGCCAAAGAAACACCGTTAACACCAACAAGATGAGATACATCCAAGGCTGAGAAAGCGGCTTCACATCCGTTGTATCAATATCTGTGGATTTTTGGACATAACGAACAAACCGAGCAAATCCAGCGATACGCATGGGTAGCAGACGAGCATCTCCAGCTTTGTTGACAAAGTAGTAAACAATCCCACCTTGCCCTGTCGAACGCGGCTTCAAAGCTACAACATTCGACCAAGCCAACGCCCACCCTTTTCGCCAGAAAGATGGCACCCATCGAGCATAGGAAACTCGAAGCCCCTGTGTGTTGACTTGAACTTGCTCTGACAATGCTGCCATAAGCACCAGCCAACCAATACCAACTCCTACTGCTAAGATTGCAGGCGGCACAGGGGCATTCGTCTGATAAGCAAGTAGTGGCAACGGCAAAACAAGACAACCATATAGACTATGCAGAGTCAAGCGAATGAGAGGAGAAATGCGAAACGTGTCATCCCACTCTGTCAGATCATCAGAATAGTTGTCTACAAAAGACTTGGTCGAAGAAGACTCGGATGATGCGGGAGCTGGTTGACGGGTACTCACAGAAAATTCCTCTAGAGGGCTTAACGTTCATTGCTCTGCAATTGGATAAGCTTGTTTACTTATCTTAATGTTCAACTTTTCCTGCATCAACTCTGAAAGCAGGAACATGACGTCAATTGCTCAATGCCAACTCCCTATTTTGCGAAGGCGACAAAACGTCACTCGACTGAAAGGTGGACTGTTGAAGTATTTACCGTTAAGGCAAGTACTTTTGCACTACATTCCAACCCGTCAATACAACCGCTAAAAATCCAATCAGTAATAGTCCATTCAGCGTTACATGAAGCGTACGAGCCCAGGGTCTTTCCATACTGATTCGACTAGCACTCCAAGCTGATGTCACCGTCAATACAACAACGGTCAGTCCTACGGGTAAATGAATTGAATGCCCTAGATTTCCGTAATAGCCAAGCGTTCCAACAAGTCCAACTCCTAATAGAACAAGGATTAGAGTGACTAAAAGCCCGCCCATGACGTAGTGAAGAGGTCGCAACCATGACATCGGAATTCGTGATGTATGACGGCTCCAGAACAGACTACTTCCAGTCAACGCCAACCCAACATATAAGGCGATTGATAGCCCCATTGACCATGCAGCAATGCGCCAAAGCCATAGGAATGAAGGTAAATTCAAGGTCTCTCCCACAATTTGCTCATTTCATTATCTCCAAGAAACGTGCTTCGATCAGGGCCGCTCAGTGAATAAGTAGATAGTCATAATGAAAACCACCCCCCCAATCCTGTGCTGTCCGCTGCGCGGGCGGCACAGGATTGGGAAAGATACGTTGAATTATGGCTATCTACTTAATAAGTAAATGCAAAAGAGGGTGAAGCATTGACTCCACCCTCAAGAAAAACACTTATTTCTTATACAGCAAACCTTTCAGACAGATTCTAAGCTCACATGCTGCCTAACGCAACATCAACTAACTCCCCACTCATCCACACTCAACTCTATCCAGCCAATATCATGTCAGGCCATTGAGAACCTTCGGTTTCAACAGCCGTACTATTTAATGCAGAGGGTTCATCAGATGATTGCAATGCCTCGGCATCAATTCTCAGTCGCTCACAGGGTATCGTGTCAGACAAAATTGCGCTTGCCATCATTCCGCAATGGATCTCTAACTGAGCTGAAGGTACAGACTCAAACATAAGGCGTTGTCCGGGAAAAACAACACGCTCAAAGTACCAGTTCGGAATATTTGTAATTCTGGCAATCTGCATCTTATTCGTAGCGTTGATATAGCAACAAAGCATTGAGCCATTGTTGTTGGTAGGGAGGGGATCAAAAATTTGAGACATGATAATTGAGGAGCTTTATACAAAAATATATGTTCGTATTAGAAAGGTAACATCCTGTGATCCCCATAGCTGTAAAGCCGACTACCAAGTGGCTTGAAAATGACCATTCAATCATCCAGTAATCCCTGAAATTAAATGCTTTCAAGCTCTGTAAAATTGAATGAACTTTCAATCTTTAATAAAATTTAAACCGATGGGATTATTTCTTGATCGTCATTTCAATTACCAAAAGCTTTATGAATCAAGCATTCTGAGGTCATTCTGCAAATTATAGAGCATCGTCTTTCTATAAAGATGTAGCAAAAAAATGATGCTCTATGTACGATTTACATCTAAGTAAATTCCTTTGAAATTCTCTAGATCACCTCATTAATTAATTGCTTTTTGAAGCTCTATTAAGCTAGGCAATCTTTACATACTGAATTTGATGCTTATAAATCAGAAATTTCTAGTTTTACTAGAAAATTTAACCGTAAATTCACGCACTTATTCTTCCTCTCTAGAAAACGACACTCAAAATGTTCGTGAGCATACAAAATTTAAGTTAAAAACATCAGAACAGAGAACCGTAAGTACTTGGACGTAATTATCCCATGCCATCAATAAGTACCTGGACGAAATTAACACCAAACCCCTAAATCCTGTGCCGCCTGCTGCGCGGGCGGCACAGGATTTGGAAGGTTACGTTGACTTATGGCTAGCGACTTAGGGGAGTTTCAGGTTCATAACACATCAACCGTAAGGGCCGCCAAAAGAGCTTGACTACGCTATCTCTTGACTTCTAAGGCAATCGCTGAAGCAATCATTCTTGATGCCGATAGGTATTTTCCATAAAAGCCTGATGCAAGACGGTTGACTCGTTAATCGGTATTGCTCCAGGCACATTTCACCGTTGGACAAGCTGACTCTCTAGGAAGCGCAAAGCCTTATCTCTTATAGATCTCCTTACTCATTCTAACAGTGGAACCTTTCTGTAAAGATATGGTCATAGGCAACTAAGAGACGAGAGAGTGCCTTTGGGTCAGAGCTCCTTTGTAAGGCCCATCAGATTTTTACGATTATGATGCGAGCGATGTGACTACTCTGACAGTGTCTAAGTATGTCCATACCAAGGTTTAAATGTCAGTTAACAGCGTTGAGAATATCCTCTGATTGTGGTTCCACGCACAAGCCAAGCCCTACGGAGTGACTTCCCCGCGAAGCAATCTGCTGTTTTCACCTGAAAACAAGTTATCCATGATGTCACTCGGTTCTTTTGTCCATAAAATGCCGAGATGTGATGTGTCATCTCAGAAACGTGTGGACACCATCGCTAATTCGCAAAATACAAGCAGTTTATATTTTGCATGCTGAATCAGAGTTTGTTGACTGTATAAGGGTTTAACAATGCTCGCATTTATGCGTCGTTGTGATGTACAGCATCAATCGTTGTGGCCTTCAGAGAGTAGGTCGTGCATCAGGGCATCTTCTTGAAATTACGACGTCCCTCAATAGATGGCGTGTTTTCAGGTTCGTGAAGAATTCTTAGAGAAGGACTTTTGCATGAAAATTTTGCTCTCTGCTTATGAATGTGAGCCAAATCGCGGTCGAGAACAGGGACGTGGTTGGAATTGTGCCCTTGAGCTAGCGAGGCTGGGGCATGATGTTTGGGTATTGACCCCATCGAAAAACAGACATCACATTGTTCCTGAACTAGAACGTCAAGCACTTCCGAATCTGACGTTCATCTATATCGATGACTCTGCGCTTATTCGGCGCTATTTAACGAACAAAACAGGAACAATCCTACGTTATTTTTTATGGCAACAGAAGGCTTACAAGGTTGCGAAAGCGCTTGATCGAACTCACGACTTTTCAGTTGTTCATCATGTAACCATGGGCAGCTTAACAGGCGGGTCGTGGCTCTGGCAATTAAAGAAGCCATTTGTGTTTGGACCAGCAGGTGGCGGACAGATTGCGCCAGCTGCATTCAAAAAGTATTTCTATGGAGCATGGTGGCCAGAGGCTTGGCGATCGCTCATTGTGAAGCATCTCATTCCCCTCAATCCTCTGACTCGCAACACCTTCAGTCACACTCAAATTGTTTTGGCAGCTAACTGCGACACCATCGCCCTCGCAAAGCGAATTGGAGCCCCACGAGCAGAGCTTTTTTTTGATGCCGGACTGCCAGACGACTATTTTCCGGAATCACCTCCAGAACGATCGCCCTCAAACGCACTACGACTGTTTTGGGTGGCCCGCATGTTTCCTCGAAAAGCGCTGAGACTCGCATTGGAAGCGGTTGCAGATGTTGATGCATCGATTCCCGTCATCCTCACCATCGCCGGAGGCGGCACTCAGGAACATGACTTGCCTCAGTGGATTGAAGAGCTGGGATTGGGCGATCGCGTCAGATGCTTAGGCTTTTTAGAGTGGGATGCGGTCAAAGCCGAGTACTTGAAACAGGATGCTCTGTTGTTTACCAGCTTACGGGACACCGGAGGCGCACAACTTCTCGAAGCCATGGCTCAGGGACTCCCGATTATTACACTGAATCATCATGGAGCGGGTGATCACATTCCTGATCAGGCTGGAGTGAAAGTGCCGGTCATCCAGCCAGAAAAGACACTCGCGGCGCTCACTCAGGCCATTGAACACCTTTACAACAACACAGACGCGCGCCTTCAGATGGGTCGGTGTGGATTTGAGTATGCCAAGACTCAGACATGGCCAAAGAAAGTTCGGAAAATCAGTGATTTTTACGATGAGCTCGTGGCACAACATGCGTCGACTGGAACATCGAACGACATAAAAGCAAGTGAGGTGCAAACGCTTCTACTGCACTAGTTCTATCCGCTTGTTACCGTCCCGATCATAACCAGACTGTAAACCCAAACCATATTGAGACTTGTCGTTTTCTCGCCGGGAAAACGACAAGGCCCAACCGAAACGAGGGTCATCTCACGTTTTCCTACATTATTCACCTTGGAGTTATTCTGCATGTTCGCGATTCATGGAGCTTATTACGACAACAATTTTGGAGATTTGTTGCTGATGCGAATCTTCGAAAATTGGGTTCGCTCAGCCATTCCCTCAACCATCGTGTATCCCTTATTGCCAAAGTCTGAGTACAGTCGGTTTGGCCACTTGTTTCCCAATTCGCAATTTGGCGTAAAGAAGTGGGCTCAGTGGCAGGGCTTGCTCTACGCCGGGGGCGGACATTTTGGGGAACCCCAGCGCCAGGCTCAAAAAGGATATCGAGGGTATCGAAGCTGGAGCCTTCGATTCTTTTTGCGCCATGTGTTGCCTGCGGAGATGTGTATCCGCAGGCAGGTTCCGTATCTTATTGCGGGTGTGGGCGTTGGCCCGCTGAGCAATCCAGTGGTGAAACGAGAAGTACAGCGCATTTTTCATCATGCGGATATGGTTTCTGTTCGCAATGCAGAATCACAACGCTACGTCCAAGAGTCTTTGGGAATCGAGAATGTGCGGGTCATCCCTGACGCCGCCTTGACCCTGACGCCAGAAGATATTCCTGACACAGTGAATGCACGAGTGGATCATCTCTTAGCCCCTTATGGCGATCGCCCCCTACTTGGCATCCACCATCCCCGCTATATTTTGGCAGACACGCCTCAAGCGCAGGCATTGCGTACGCGGTTGGTTGAGGCGCTGAAGACAGAGCCGGATCTCGTGCCTGTGATTTTCGCAGATGATGGCGGTGGCAAATTTTCAGAACCATGCGATCAGCTCGCTCGCTTGATTCAAGACTCTACAGGTCGGTCATGCTTGACCGTTCCCTTTAAAGGGGTGTGGCACACCGTCGCGCTGATTTCCAGATTCTCCGCCGTACTCACAACGAAGCTGCACGTTGCCATTGTGGCCTATGCCATGGGTGTCTACGCCGAGTCTTGCGCCGTTCATCCCAAAGTGCAACGCTTCTTTGAACAAATTGGGCGCTCCTCCCAATGCACGTTAATTCATGACCTGGACGAGGCGATCGCCAAGGAAAAAATACATCGAATGATCCAAGTAGCCCATTCCCCAGTCGAGATCCGAGACAACACCTGGATGGAAACCAAACAACACGCATTGATCAATAAAGAAATCGTGTCGTCCTTTGTCTCGAAGCAGCTTACCGCAGCCTAAGGATTGAAAGATTCAACGTCACTTGGAGAACGAAATGTTCGGTGCATGTACCTCTTGATGAATTCACTGTAATGGAGGTCGCGATGAAAATATGGCACGTTGGTGCATCTGCTTCTCCCAAACGGGTCAGCGGGTTAAATATGTCTGCTTGGCTCATGGCAAAGGAGCAGGCTAGGTTGGGGCATCAGGTGACATTTCTCGTACACTCATCTCCCGACCAAGCAGGGCGGGAGTATGCAGCCCAAGCAGGGTTTCGGCTACGTCACATTGCGGCTAGTTTTTGGCAATACGACTCTGCCGCTATCCAGCAGCAGCTCGACACACAGCCGCCAGATGTCGTTCATATGCATTCAGTCTTTCAAACAAAACAGGCAACGCTTGCAATGCAGCTACAGCGCAGAGGCATCCCGTATGTCATCAAGCCCGCTGGAGGACTCTTGCCTCAGGTATTGAAACGAGGGCGGCTGCAAAAGTTCCTGTTCAGTCTGTTCTTGGAAAAACGTCGCTTTCAAAATGCAGGGGCGATCGCCGTCGTGACACCGAGAGAGAAGGACAATGTGCTGAGTTTTGTATCCCGCTATCAGGGCATTATTCGATGGATGCCCAATCCGGTAGACACCCAAAGCCTTGAAGGGCTGAATTGGCAGGGCATTCAGGCCGAGGCTGATGCATCTGCTCCAAAGCGTGTTGTCTATCTGGGACGGTTTGATGTGCTCCACAAGGGCATTGACCGATTGGTAGCGATCGCCCGTCATCTACCCCAGGTCGAGTTTCATCTCTACGGTACAGAAGATGAAAAAACTAAAGAATGGCTCGATAACATTCGTCGAGATCAGCCCGCCAATGTCATTTTCCACCGTCCGATCTATGGGGCTGAGAAATTTCGAGTATTAGCTGAGGCGAGTCTCTACATTCAGCCTGCTCGGTGGGAAGTATTTGGCATCTCCATTGCAGAAGCAATGTATCTGGGAACGCCCTGTGCCGTAGCGGACACCATTAACTTTGCTGAATTGTTTCAGGCTCATGACTTGGGCCTTGTATTCCCGAGTGATGCCCAACAAGCGGCCCAATGTCTCTCTGAAGCATTGGACAACAAAACCCAGCTCGAACAATGGTCAACAAAAGCTCAGACTTTTGCCTATGAACATTTTGAACCTGCAGCCGTCGCCAAAAACTACCTCCGACTCTATCAAGATGTTCTACCTGACGCACACTCCATTCACTGTTCTGAATTCGGTGTCCATGCAGGATAAATGATTAAAGAAAAGGAACTGAGTGATTGGCAAGCACAATACGTGCAAATCGATTATTCCATCTTCTCTGAATCCTTATCTCTGAATCCTTATTGTCATTGAATTCTTTCTCTCCCTTATCCCGTCACTCGATGCTATGACCCTCAAACAAAAAGCTGCTAAAGGAATTCTCTGGTCATTTATCCAGCGTTGGGGCAGTCAGCTAATTTCCTTCAGCGTGTTCCTACTACTCGCACGCCTCCTTGGCCCGGAAGACTTTGGGTTGATTGCCTTATCGGGCGTATTCATTGCATTCATGAAGGTGTTTTTGGATCAGGGATTTGCGGCGGCCATTGTGCAACGCAAAACAGTGGAACAAGAACACTTGGATACGGCCTTTTGGGTGAGTATTGGCACCAGTCTATTGCTAGTGGCGATCGCCTGTTCATCCGCAGGATGGATAGCTGATTTCTACCATGAGCCACAGCTTGCTCCGGTCATCCGATTTCTATCGATTAACTTTGTGTTTAAAGCACTCAACAGTGTACAAAACGCGATTTTGACCCGGAAGCTTGCATTCAAAACATTGGCCGTGCGATCGCTCATTGGCATTGCAGGAGGGGGGAGCGTCGGTGTGATCATGGCGCTCAGTGGATTTGGCGTCTGGAGTTTAGTCGGATATCAGCTGGCGAATAGCATCATTGAGGTGCCAATTCTGTGGGCAGTCACCGATTGGCGTCCAGGGCTACGGTGTTCTCGCAAACATTTTCGAGAACTGTTTGACTTCGGCATTCATGTCATTGGTATGAATGGCCTGGTGTTTCTCAACAACTATTCCGACAATCTGCTCATTGGCTATTATCTGGGGGCAACGGCGTTAGGCTACTACACCGTGGCATATCGCGTGTTGACCGTTTTAACAACACTCCTCGCAAAAACCACCAATCAAGTTGCCTTTCCCACCTTCTCAAAACTCCAGCAAGAACCTGAACGACTGGAGCGAGCCTATTACAAGGCAACTCACCTAACCAGTCTGATTTCGTTTCCGGCCTTTCTTGGAATTGTGGCCTTGGCTCCGGAGCTGGTACCAACAGTATTTGGAGAACAATGGGCACCCACCATTCCGGTCATGCAAACACTGGCATTTATCGGCATTCTTCGAACCGTCTTTCAATTCAATGGCCCGATCATGATGGCGATGGGTCGTCCAGATTGGCGATTTAAGATCAACATCATGAATACAGTACTCAATGTCACGTGCTTTTTTGCTGTGGTGAAGTGGGGCATTCTGGCTGTGGCGATCGCCTTTGTCATTCGTAGTTATGCCTTTGCACCGGTAGGGCTGTGGTTGATCAAAAAACTCATCAAAATCAACCTCAAAACCTATCTTCAACAATTTCAAACACCATTGATTGCCTCCCTCGTGATGGTTGGAGTCATTCTTGGTTTAAAGCAGGTGCTCATCACATGGGTCATGCTGCCAGTTCTGTTGGGAATCTGCATCGGCATTGGGTGTATTTCCTATGGATTAACCGTTGCTTACTTCGAGCCAAATTTATCACAGGAATTGTATGAGTTAGGAAAGATTATTCTTCCGAAAAGCAAGAAAAAGAAAGCGAAAAATACATGATTTATGAAAATAAAAATAATTTTCGGAAACTTTTTTAAAGTAAAGATTGTCTTTAAGTTTAACTAGCAAAATCGATAGAGTTTAAATGCAGAAAAATTACTTGACTCTTGAGATCGAAGATACATTTTTCAGAAATATTTCACATTTTTCTGAAGGGAATACACCATTTTCTAACTGTATTTTAGCCAACTCGTTTGCTACTCAAAAAATCGGACTGCATTATGCCTAAGCTGCTTTTTGTCTCAACACGCCCCTTCTATCCTGAATCCTCCGGAGGAGCACAGAGGTCTTCCTTATTCCTGTTCAAAAGGCTACAGCAGCTTGGTTGGGATATTGAAGTTATGTGTGGTCTATCGATTCGGTCACCTCTGTTCAGAAAGGTTGCACTTCAATCATTGTTAAAGGGAAAAAAGCCATCCCGAACGATTAAAGATGATCAGCTGGGATACCCTTGCTGGCGGCGCATGATGAAGTTTAGTCAGCCAACGGATTGGATTACCTGGCTCGATCAGCGGTTAAACGACTATCAACCTGATACCGTCATTGGGTACACCAGTTCAAGCTGCCCACTCCTTAACTATGCGGCTCAAAAAGGATTTCCAAGTTTCTATTTTGTTCGTGAATTGAGCAGTATTGAATCTGGACAACGCATTCCTGATCAAATTCATGCGATCGCCAATTCTCCGTTTACCGCCTCAAAGGCTAAATCTGCATCAAATAACCAAGTCGGCGTTGTACTTCCTTTTATTGATCTAAAACACTATCAAGTCGCCAATCGCGATCGCCGATACATTACCTTCATCAATCCAGTCCCAGAAAAGGGAGTCGAACTAGCCATTGAAGTTGCGCGACGACTCCCCAATGAACGATTCTTATTTGTCAAAGGAAAGTGGACTCGATACAACCGAAATCGGCAAGAGACCTTTCTCAAAGAAGCCTACACATTGCCCAACGTTGATGTCATCAGTCATCAAAAAGATATGCGGTCTATTTACAAAATGACGGATATCTTGCTCGTTCCTTCTCAGTTTGTCGAAACCTTTGGACGCGTCATTGTAGAAGCCCAGGTCAACAGAATTCCTGTCATTGCTGCCCAGATTGGTGGTATTCCATATGCCCTTGGCGATGGCGGCATCTTAGTCGATCCAATCGATCAAGCGGAAGGATATGTGAACGCCATTCAGCATCTTCGTCGCGACGAAAGCACTTACAACAGGTTTGCGACACTAGCCTATCAAAACAGTCAACGAGCTGAATTTGACCCCTATTATCAAGTTGAACGGTTTCTTGACTTTATCCAAAATCAGAAAGTTGTGCTCTACACCTAACATCACATCCTTGCCATGTTTATTCCCTAATCGAAGCTCATTCAGACGCAACAAGTACTTCGGCACAATTAAAAACCCATAAAACCCTGCGCCGCCCGCTGCGCG
>JBCCWF010000167.1:0-12445 GCA_039194035.1 Cyanobacteria bacterium P01_E01_bin.6
CAAAGATGTGCGTTAGAAGGTCCGTCGCCTTTACCATAGTCATGAGGAGCTACAAGGTTTTGTGTTTGCTTACCTTAATCTTGATGGCTCCTCGTTTTTTCAGCTAGTAATAGGCATCGCTCAACTCACATAAGGCGTACAGTACCAATAGAGGGGCGGCGGGCTTAGCCCCTCTATTGGTACTGTATTTGCAGATCCCTAAAACCGAGAACTCCTAAATAAAGCAGGATTTTAATCCTCTGGTTTTTGAGTCATGATTCTGATATAAAATCATCGTCTTTCCTTAGAAACTCATTTATTCGGATTTGTGATGTCAACTCCTCCTGATAGCGAGAAGAAACTGTACGAAGGTAAAGCCAAAATCATCTACGAAACCGATCAGCCCGATATCCTCTTGAGCTGGTATAAAGACGATGCGACGGCATTCAATGCTCAGAAACGCGGGCAAATTATTGGCAAAGGCGAAATCAACTGCACCATGTCGAGTCATTTGTTTCAATTGCTGGAATCGAATGGTATTCAAACGCATTGGATTGACCAGCCCTCTGCTAACACGATGCGGGTGCATGCCGTGACAATCGTGCCTCTAGAGGTGGTCGTTCGAAACATTGCGGCAGGAAGTTTATGTCGTCAGACAGGCATTGAGGTGGGGACAGTGCTGGATCCGCCGTTGGTGGAGTTCTACTACAAGAATGATGCTTTGGGAGATCCGTTGATGACGCGCGATCGCATCTTGGCAATGGGCTTAGCGACGACAGACATCTTAAATCAGTTAGAAACCTTGGCTCGTCGTATTGATGACATGTTGACAACATTTTTTGAGCAATGCGCTATCACCTTAGTTGACTTCAAACTTGAATTTGGACTCAACAAGGATAACGACATCCTCTTAGCTGATGAAATTAGCCCAGACACATGCCGTCTCTGGAATAAGGCTGAATCAGACCCAGAGAAGCGTGTGATGGATAAAGATCGATTCCGACACGATTTGGGCAACGTGGAATCAGCCTATCAGCAAGTTTTAGAGCGGGTTCTATCGGCACGCTCATCATCAAACTAACGTCTGGGCAAGTATTTGGACGTTATTAAAACAAAAACCCCAAATCCCATGCGACCTGCTGGCAGGTGGCATGAGATTTAGAAGGGGACGTTTAATAATGGCCATCTACTGACTTAGTTATCCTTGGCTTGTATTTTAAGGCGGGAGTCTGGGGCGCTCCGCACCCCAGACTCCCGTTGAATTTTCCCGACTTAAGGTATAAGTACTTGGTCGTAATTAAAACCAAAAAACCAAATCCTGTGCCGCCCGCACAGCGGGCAGCACAGGATTTGGAAGGTTACGTTTAATGATGGCTAGCTACTTAGTCATTATTCTTCTAGAAAAATAATGACCTTCCTGTCGGAATGATTGAATGCTATCTTTAGCCAGAGAACGAACAGTGATACTGTAAGATCTTCGCGTTTAGCGATAATGTCTTGACGACGATGTCACTTTTCCTGTGGCTTGACTAGATGTTTATCTACCTCTCGATTGTTGGTTTTAAAACTAGGGTTCTCTTTGAACACCTGTCCGGACCATTGGTTGAGAATGATAGACTCAGCACGAGCTGACTAGAATCCGTGACAGTAGTAGCCAGATAGATATTTGTCCTGAATCGAGTGGATTAGCGTTGGAAAGCCTCTTATAGTTTTCCTGATTTGTGTGGTGTGTGAAGTTAATAAAAACACGTTGAATAACATGCGACTTTCGTCTGTTCTACTGGCGTCATTTACAGTGTCTGCTGGATTAGGTTGGGCAACTCCAATGGTTGCTCAAACAATTGATCACGCTTCTGATGATGAAGTTGGTTTATCTCATCCAGCTGTTCCTGCTGATGACAATCTGAATCCATCCTCAAATCGGGTGTCCAGTCTGTCATTGGCATCGTTAGATATTGAGACCCTTGCTGGACAGCCTGGGACATTTTTGCACTCTGAACCCAAGTCTATTGCAGCCTTACCTCCATCGGCAATGCAGTGGGCCGTAGGTGCAGCGATCGCCCTTGAAACAGATAATGTTGTGTATGTTGCACAGGTAGAGGAAGAAGTTCCTGTAGAGGGAGAAGCTCCTGTAGAGGAAGAAGAAGCTCCTGTAGAGGAAGAGACTCCTGTAGAGGAAGAGGCTCCTGTAGAAGAAGAGACTCCTGAAGAACCCATTGTCCCCGAAGCTGAAAGTGACAATGTTGAGCCAGTCCCTGATGACACGAGTGTTCCACAGACTAGCGAAGAGTCTGAGAACCAAGTGCCTGAGACGGTAGAGGAAGCTCCTGAGCCTCGGGTTTTAGTTGCCGAAGTTTTGGTAACCGGGGCTGAGGGGCAGGCGGATCTAGAAGAAATTGTATACGGCGCAATTGAGACGCGTCCTGGTCGAACAACGACTCGAACTCAACTGCAAGAAGACATTAATTCGGTTTTCTCAACAGGCTTTTTCTCTAATGTGGAAGCAACGCCTGAAGACACTCCCTTGGGCGTCCGAATCACCTTCGAAGTGGTTCCAAATCCTCTGTTAGCAGAAGTTAGGTTGACCAATAGTGCCCTCCAAGAGCAAGGTGTAACACTTGTATACGAGGAGCCAGATGCACCGTTTGGTGCGGAGCCAGAACAGCTGACCATTGACGAAATTGTTGACCGTATTTTTTCGCCTCAATACGGTGGCACCCTCAACTTGCTCGACTTCCAGAATGGTATTGAACGACTCAACAATGCCTATCAGAGCAATGGATATGTTCTAGCTCAGGTGGTAGAGGCTCCACCCCCACAAGATGGAGTGGTGAACCTTGAGGTCGCAGAAGGTGTCATTGAGGACATTAACGTTGCTTTCTTGGATGAGGATGGGTTGACCGTTGATGAAGAAGGCAATCCAATTGAAGGACGAACACGCGACTTTATCATTACCCGAGAGTTTGATTCTCAACCTGGGGATGTCTTCAACCAGAGAGCCATTCAGAGCGATTTGCAGCAAGTCTTTGGTCTTGGGATCTTTGATGACGTTCGGGTCTCGCTCAACCCTGGAGATGACCCGCGAAAAGTAGACGTTGTCGTCAACGTGATTGAAGGAAATACAGGATCAATTGCGGCAGGGGTTGGTTTTAGCTCGGCATCTGGAGTGTTTGGTAGCGCGAGCTATCAGCAACAAAACCTTGGGGGTAACAACCAGCGGCTTGGAACTGAGGTGCAGTTTGGTACCCGGGAAATCTTGTTCGATGTACGCTTTACCGACCCTTGGATCGCAGGTGATCCCTATCAAACGTCCTATACCGTTAACGCCTTTAGTCGCCGATCGATTTCACTGATTTTTGATGGCGGTGACAATGAAGTCGAATTGGATAATGGCGATCGCCCCCGAGTTCAGCGTCTGGGGGGAGGCGTTAGCTTTAGTCGTCCGTTGGATGAATGGCTTGGGTGGGAAGGCTGGCGTGCGTCGACTGGATTCCAGTATCAGCGCGTTTCCATTCGAGATTCAGATGGCGACCTGACGCCAGAAGATGAGCTAGGCAATGATCTGAGCTTTAGCGGATCAGGTCGGGATGATCTCATCACCTTCCAGCTAGGTGCTGTGCGCGATCGCCGTAATAATTCTGCACAACCGACCCAGGGATCGCTGTTGCGTTTTGGGACGGAGCAATCCATTCCGTTTGGTTCCGGTAGTATTTTCTTTAACCGACTGAGAGCAAGCTATAGTCGCTATTTCCCCGTATCATTCACTAACTTTAACGATGGCCCTGAGGCCCTAGCCTTTAACATTCAAGCAGGTACTGTCCTTGGAGATTTGCCTCCCTACGAAGCATTTGCCCTCGGGGGAACAGACTCTGTTCGGGGATATGATGCAGGAGATTTAGCGAGTGGACGTAGTTTTATTCAGGCTACGGCTGAATATCGCTTTCCTGTCATTTCCTTTATTGGAGGAGCACTCTTCTTTGATTTTGGTAGTGATTTAGGCACAGGCGAAGACGTTCCAGGTGAGCCAGCAGAAATTCGAGATAAACCCGGTACTGGATTTGGCTATGGCTTGGGTGTCCGAGTTCAATCTCCCCTTGGCCCCATTCGCTTAGATTTCGGTATCAATGATGAAGGGGATAACCAAATTCACTTTGGCATTGGAGAGAGATTCTAAACCCCAACCCATCGTGGTAGCTATCGTTTTCCTTGTGGGAAGACGACAGCTACCACGTTAGACGAGGGTTCATTCCACAATCACGTTAATCACGTGTTCAGAGATGATGCAAGCACAGTCTCCTGACCATTTAGAAGCAGCATCAGAGCCAGCTATTCTGTCTCTGGTGGAGCGAACGCTTGCCACAGCGTTTACGCGCTCTGGAGTCGGTCTACATTCAGGTGAAACAACGACAGTAACCGTCAAACCTGCTGCGTCTGGGCAGGGTCGGTATTTTGTTCGAGTTGATCAGCCAAGTGCGCCGATGATTCCAGCGCGAGTCGAGGCCGTGACCCAGACGCTGTTATCAACGGAGCTGGGCATCGGAGATGCCTCTGTGCGAACCGTGGAGCACCTGCTAGCCGCATTAGTTGCCACAGGTGTTGATCATGCTCGGATTGAGCTAGATGGCCCAGAGATACCTCTTCTGGATGGTTCTGCTCAAGAATGGGTGGATGCGATCGCCCGAGCGGGTCAAGTGGATGTCTCGACCATTCCGAAATCACCGCTTGTTCTTTCGGAGCCCATCTGGATTTATGATGGAGATTCATTCGTTGCAGCAATTCCTGCTCCGTTCCTCCGATTGACCTATGGTATCGAGTTTGATGTCGATGCAATTGGGAATCAGTGGTATAGCTGGAATCCTGAGCAGGAAACGTTTTACGAGGCGATCGCCCCGGCGCGCACCTTCGGACTTGCCCACCAAATTGAGGCCCTCCAACAGCAAGGGTTAATCAAAGGTGGTAGTCTTGATAACGCCCTAGTTTGTGGAGAAAATGGATGGCTGAATCCACCTCTCCGATTTTCAAATGAACCAGTGCGCCATAAACTTTTAGACTTAATAGGAGATTTGAGTTTGATTGGTGTGTTGCCCAAAGCCCACATTGTGGCCTACAAGGCAAGCCATCGCCTCCACATCCAATTGTCTAAGGTACTTGCACAGATCGCGACTGCGTGATTTGCTTGTAACGCAGTATTCAATTCTGTCGCTCTATCAGAGTTGCCTCATGTCCACACTGACCGAAACCCACACATTAACTCCCGCTGTCGACGCCAAGCAGGCGAATGAGAACGGGATAGAGACGCCGAATCATAAGACGACTCTGACGGTTGAAGAGATTCATAATCTCTTGCCCCATCGTTATCCCTTTGCGCTGGTTGATCGCATCATTGATTACGTTCCTGGAGAACGAGCCGTTGGCATTAAGAACATTACGTTCAACGAGCCACAATTTCAGGGGCATTTTCCGGGGCGGCCTATTATGCCCGGAGTGCTGATTGTTGAAGCCATGGCACAGGTAGGAGGCATCGTTTTAACGCAGCTTCCAGATGTGCCAGAAGGGCTGCTCATGTTTGCCGGAATTGATAAGGTTCGGTTTCGTCGCCCGGTTGTGCCTGGAGACCAGCTTGTCATGACCGTTGAACTCATTTCTGTGAAACGCCGTCGCTTTGGAAAAATGCAAGGCCGAGCAACCGTCGACAATCAGCTCGTGGCTGAGGGTGAATTAATGTTCTCTTTGGTTGACTAACGTTCCTTGGAGAAATGCACTTGTCTACTCTGATTCATCCTACTGCTGTTATTCATACTGGTGCCCGTCTTCACCCAACGGTGAGAGTCGGGGCCTACGCAGTGATTGGAGAAAAGGTTAGTGTAGGTGCTGGCACGACGATTGGCCCCCACGTTGTGATCGATGGTTGGACCGAGATTGGAGAACGCAACCAAATCTTCCCAGGCGCTGCTATTGGGCTTGAGCCTCAGGATTTGAAATATGATGGTTCGTTAACTCTTGTCAAGATTGGTCATGGAAACTTGATTCGGGAATACGTCACTATCAACCGAGCAACGCGAAAGGGAGAAGCAACGGTGCTTGGTGACGGCAATCTTCTCATGGCCTATAGCCATATTGGGCACAATTGCGTTCTCGAAGACCAGGTGATCATTGCAAATAGCGTAGCTCTTGCTGGTCATGTCCATATCGAATCGACTGCTCGTCTCAGTGGCGTGCTAGGGGTTCATCAGTTTGTTCACATTGGTCGGCTTGCCATGGTCGGTGGCATGACGCGAATCGACCGCGATGTGCCTCCCTTCATGCTGGTTGAGGGGAATCCATCCAGAGTGCGATCGCTCAATCATGTTGGCATTCGTCGAGCTGGGCTTTCCGAGGGAAATGGGAAAAACCCATATCAGACACTGAAAAAAGCGTTTCGGGTTTTGTATCGCTCTGGGCTAACGTTAGAAGATGCTCTGAAACAACTTGAACTCCTAGATGGGTCTGAAGTCAATCACCTCACACAGTTCTTGCGTCGAAGTTGCAGCAAAGGAAGACGAGGTTCAATTCCCGCCATCAAAACGCAACGAGACCGACACACCCAACACGTTGTCCCATCACCGTCGTTTGATCGTGACGCAGAGTCTGTGGAGGCCGATGAGTGAGCGTTGAGCCACTTGCAGCAGAATTGTCCAGCCAGCCATTGGTATCATCATCGTCTTATCGGGTGCTGATTAGCACGGGCGAAGTATCCGGAGACTTACAAGGTTCGATCCTGATTGAGTCTTTGCAGGCACAAGCGCAAGCTCGCGGCATTTCTCTGGAGATTGTTGCATTGGGGGGCGATCGCATGGCTGCGAAAGGAGCCACCCTTCTAGGAAATACAAGCAGCATTGGCTCTGTGGGCTTGGTTGAGTCGTTACCTTTTGTGCTGCCAACATTAGCCGTGCAGCGTCAAGCTAAAGAATTTTTGCGCACGCATCCGCCCGACATTGCTGTTTTAATCGATTACCTGGGGCCAAATCTGGGCATGGGGCAGTTTCTTCGAGCCCGCTTTCCTGACGTCCCGTTGCTGTACTACATTGCCCCCCAAGAATGGGTTTGGTCGCTTGGGAAGCAAAACACACGTCAATTGGTGAAAATGGCCGATCACCTGCTCGCTATTTTCCCTGCGGAGGCACGCTATTACGAATCCTATGGAGCACAGGTGACCTGGGTTGGTCATCCCTTGGTTGACCGCATGGCATCAGTGCCGGAGCATCACGACGCGAGAACCAAGTTAGGGATTCCTGACGATCAAACGACGATCGCTCTCTTACCGGCATCCCGTCGTCAAGAAATTCGGTATTTGATGCCTGTAATGTTTGACGCTGCTCGTCTCATTCAAGAACACATTCCCTCTGTTCATTTTTGGATTCCTCTATCGCTCGATGCGTATCGTCCCGCCATTGAACAGGCCATTCGAGACTATGGGTTGCAGGCTCAGATCGTGACCGAAGATGTGCGGGTTGTGTTGTCTGCTGCTGACCTGGCGATCGCCAAATCGGGCACGGTTAATCTGGAAGCCGCCATAATCAATACACCTCAAGTAGTTGTGTATCGAGTCAATCCTCTGACGTCATGGATTGCTAAGCACATCCTAAAATTTTCTATTCCTTTTATGTCGCCTCCCAACTTGGTGAACATGGAGGCGATTGTGCCCGAGTTTTTGCAAGATGAAGCAACACCTGATGCGCTGGCCAAGGCAGCCTTAGAGCTGCTACTGGATGAGAAGAAGCGAAAAACGATGCAAGACGGATATGAACGAATGCGCCATGCATTGGGGGATCCAGGCGTGTGCGATCGCGCTGCCACGTTTATTTTGGATACGCTTCTTCGAACGCATGCATAGCAGTCAGAATTTTTTTGCTATGGAGCATTGATGAACCCCGAAACACGAGTTCTTAAGCTAAAGCTTGCCAAAGCCCTATATTTGGGTGATTGTCCGCCTCCGGCGGATAATCATGCCATTTAGATAGCGAACAGCTTATCTTGCTTTGTGCTGCCCAATGACATTGGGCACTGTCGTTTTCCCTCTAGAGAGGCGACAGTGCCCAATATGATTGGAGTACAGATGTGATGTCCGAAATTATAGATCAGACTTTTTGACCAAATGAGCTTCCAAGAACCAGAGACGCTTATCAATGGTTCGCGAAATTTCAGTATAGAGATCAGCGGTATCCGCATCACCGAGGTCATCGGTTTGATCAATGGCCTCGCGAATATGCTTCCCATAGGCCGCAAATCTTACCGCCAAAGCCGTCACGTGCTCTGCCCCATCAACGGCATCCAGTGGATATTCAGGCAAAATGGATTCCGCTGCGGCAATGCGAGCTGTCCCCAAGGCGGTGCCTCCCAACGCGGTAATGCGCTCAGCCACCATATCGACGTACTCTTCAAGCTCACCAGCTATTTCATCAAAGAGTTCGTGGAGTTGCAAGAAGTCCATCCCCTTGACATTCCAATGAGCCTGTTTCGTTTGGGTTTTCAGGTCTAGGGTTGCGGCCAATGATTTATTTAAGGTGTCAGCGACTTGGGAACGCACAGTCTCTGGCAGGTCAATGCGAGTCGGATAGAAACGCTGGTTAGAGGGAGATACAATTGCAACCATGATAAGTGCCTCCTTAATGCAAGACAAAAAAATCAAACCAACTAAATCATGTTAATGCGACCACTTAGAGATTTAGATTAATTCTTTAAGTCGAAGTCGTTATGAGTTCATGTAAATTAGTATAGCATTTGTCCGCAGAATGTACAGAGATCTCTTTTCCGATGTCGGGGCTTGTGTTTTAAGGTGGGATGCTTCCCGGCTTAAAACACAAGCCTGTCGTCGTACATGGGAGAAAGAACCCGTGAACAAGGCGAGGCTCTTTCAATGAAGTACCTGCGCTTCTTGGAGCCGCGTTTATTGCTTGCTCATCCCGAGTTGTGTCAGCAATGCAGCTCTCATCACATCGATCGGAACGGGTTGCTGAAGCCAAATGTTGAGAGCAGCAGCGCCTTGCTGCACCAACATCTCTAGCCCATCAATGGCGATCGCCCCTTGGGCCGTAGCCTGTTGTAAAAAGACGGTTGGACTCGGAGTATAAATCAGATCATAGGCGATCGCCTGGGACGGAATCCGCGCTGCGACGTCTGCACTGAGTGGAGAGGCTTCAATATTGGGAGCCATGCCAACAGGCGTCGTATTGATGATTAAATCAGTAGTGGCAATGAGGTCACTCAGTCGATCCCAAGGATGAACTGAAAGACAGCCTTCTACAGGAGACCCTTGCCAGCTTTGCTTGAAGTCAGCCAATTTTTCTGCACTACGTCCAACGACATGGACGGACAAACACCCCAGCGAAGCGCACCCAGCAACGACGGCACGGGCGGCACCTCCGTTTCCTAGCACAAGCGCATTGAGCTGCGACCACGGCCTATTCATGGCCTGAAGCGGCGCCAAGAATCCATCTATATCAGTGTTCGTGCCACTCCATCCCGTCTCAGTTCGCCACACGGTATTCACCGCGCCAATGGCCTGAGCCGTTTCTGAAATAGTGTCGAGCAGGGGAATAATGGCTTGTTTATGAGGAATGGTGATGTTAAAGCCTTGCAGTCCAATCGCCTCAAATCCTAGAAGAGCATTGTTCAATCGAGCCGAAGAAATTGGTAGTGGCAGATAGACATAGTCAACCCCGAGGTGGGCGATCGCCGCATTATGCATTGCCGGAGAAAACGAATGCTTGACCGGATCACCAATCACCCCTAAAAGTTTTGTTGTTCCTTGAATCGTGATTCCATTACCCATACCCACTCAACATCACCCCTAGCATTCTTCAATCGCCACCCCAAAAATAACTCGACAGGGTACTTTATTCTTATTCTTTAGTACTCAGACATCGGTGGCGTCTAGAATTGTGTGGCACAATCAAGTTGCGCAAACGTCTGACTTTCTAAATTATGGAAGGCACTGTATTAAATGGACGTTATCAGATTATTCGGGTTTTGGGAGCAGGCGGATTTGGGCAAACCTATCTGGCGAATGATATCCAAAGACCTGAAATTTCTCCGTGCGTTATTAAACAATTTAAACCCGCTAGCCAAGATCCCAAGTTTCTAAAAGTTGCTCGTCGTTTGTTCACCACAGAAGTTGACGTCCTCCAGCGTCTTGGCACACATCAGCAAGTGCCATCCTTCTATGATTCATTCGAGGAAAATTTTGAGTTTTACTTTGTCCAAGAATTTATTGATGGCACGGCACTCTGCGATGAAATTGAGCAGGTTCATCAGCTAACAGAACCCCAAGTTATTGAACTGATCCAAGATATTCTCCACATTCTCGACTTTGTTCATTCTCAGCGCGTGATTCACCGAGACATCAAGCCAGAAAACCTGATTCGTCGCAAATCTGATGGCAAGTTTGTCTTAATTGACTTTGGTGCGGTGAAGGAGATTCAGACTCAGCTCGTCGATGAGTCCGGACAAACGCGGCTAACTGTTGGCATTGGAACTGAAGGCTATACTCCATCTGAACAACTGGGGGGAAAACCTCGGTATTGCAGTGACATCTATGCTCTGGGGATTACATCGATTCAGGCATTAACTGGCCTACAACCATATCAACTTCGAGAAGATGTAGCGACAGGAGAGATTATCTGGCGCGATCGCGCGAATGTCAGCATCGGCTTATCTCTGATTCTCGACCGGATGATTCGATTTCACTTCAGCAACCGCTATCAATCGGCATCTGAGGTCTTACAAGCCCTTGAGAAGCTCTCGACGCTCCCCACTGACCTGACCAGCATCCCAGAGTCACAGCTGTATAACACCCTGGGGATGGAAGACCCAAGCATTCAGCGATCGGCCACTCCGTCACAGCGAGACCTGTGGAAGAAACGCATCACTCGCGGAGTCCAGGCAGTGGCGATCGCCACTGTCGCAGCATCTGGGACTATTCTTGGCCTACGTCAACTGGGATGGTTACAGCAATTCGAACTGGTTGCCTATGACCGCATCATCCAACTCTCAGCCGACAAAGGCATTGATTCTCGCCTTTTACTGGTAGGCATCACTGAAGAAAACTTACAAGACCTACAGCGACCTACACCCTCGGATGCCTCGCTCGCAGATGTCATTCAATCTCTTCAGCAGTACAGCCCAAGGGTAATTGGGGTTGACCTTTATCGTGACCTACCCCAGGAACCAGGAAATGAAGTCCTCCTAAAGGAATTGAAGGCTCCCAACATTATCGCGATTACAAACTTAGGGGAATCAGGAAGAAGCGTGATTCCACCACCCCCTGGGGTACCGTCAGATCAAGTTGGATTCAATGATTTTCCGATTGATGAAGACAGTGTGTTGCGTCGTAATATTCTGCTTGCTGAAACTGAAGAGGGAGTTTTCTATCATTCATTCGCCTTGCAAATGGCGCGTACCTACCTTGCGCCGCTCGACATTTATCTACAGAACAATCCAAATGATTTACAACAACTGCAATTGGGCGATGTGCCCATGCCTCGGCTGACACCCCATGCGGGAGGATATCAACACGAAGATGCAAACGGATACCAGATTCTCCTGGACTATCGCTCTGAAGAAAACGCGGTTCCCTTTGTCTCATTTTTGGATGTGTTGAATGGGAACGTCAACTCAAATTTGGTTGAAGACAAAGCCATTCTGATTGGAACGGTGGCAAAAAGTAGCCGTGATTTTTTCCCCACTCCCTATAGCGCTGGACGCAGTGATGATGTCGAAATGCCGGGTGTGATGATTCACGCTCAAATGCTTAGTCATCTGTTGGATATTGCTTTTCAGGAGCGATCGCTCATCTGGTTTCTCCCAGAGTGGGGCGATATTGCATACATCATCCTCTGTTCTATTGCTGGAGGAACGGTTGCCTTATTCCTCCGACACCCCATTACCCTCGCCATTAGCAGCATGACACTGATGTTGTTGATCTCAGGTGCTGCATTTTTCATGTTTTCCCAACAGGCATGGATTCCAGTTGTTGCTCCAGTGATTACTGCGTTACTCTCCGGAGGCATCGTCGTCACCTATCGAGCCTATACAGCACAGCAAGAACATGATGCCGTCACTCAGTTTCTAAAGCAAAACAGTTCTGAAACGCTGTTTACAGCGCAAAAACAACCCCCTCGACAATGACTCTCCCCCAACACAATACTTTCCGGTTCTAAGTAGATAGACATCAATAAACTCATTTAAAAAACCTGGAGAGCGCCCTTCCGGGGCGCTCTCCAGGTTTTTGGGTTTTTCGTTTAATAACGCCAAGCGACTTATTGCATTCTTATGCGTTAGGAAATATACACGACTTGGCAAAGTTCTCGAAGTTTTTTGTTTTAAGAAGAAAAAAGAGACTTAGGCAGGCATCATGACCTCCACAACTTGTTCAACAGATTGCCCTTGGGCAAAGAGCGAGTGACACAACTGCACCAGAGGATGGAAA
>JBCCWF010000168.1:0-12377 GCA_039194035.1 Cyanobacteria bacterium P01_E01_bin.6
GGAGCGGTCACCGATTTGCTCAGTTATCTCGAGAGATTCTTGATAAAGAGAGAGGGCTTCATCGACCTCACCTTGATCCTGCTTGATCCACCCAATAGAGCGCAAACAAGAGGACTTACCGGAGCGGTCACCGATTTGCTCAGTTATCTCGAGAGATTCTTGATAAAGAGAGAGGGCTTCATCGACCTCACCTTGATCCTGCTTGATCCATCCAATAGAGCGCAAACAATAGGCTTTACCGGAGCGGTCACCGATTTGCTCAGTTATCTCGAGAGATTCTTGATAAAGAGAGAGGGCTCCATCGACCTTACCTTGATCCTGCTTGATCCATCCAATAGAGCGCAAACAAGTCGCTGCATCACTAAGATCACCGATTTGCATAAAAATATCTAGGGCCTCTTGATAAAAAGATAAGGCTTTTTCAAGCTCATTCGAAGAATATAAGTAACCGAGATACAAAAGAGAAGCAGCATGCTGAAATGCAAATTTCTTTTTGTTAATATCTAGTGCTGATGTCAGTAAGTCCTTTGAATACTGCAATTCTCCCCTTCTATATTTACAAACACCTAAGCGATTTAAAGCTTCTAGATGTTCTTCTATATCAAAATGACTTTCTGGATACCATGCTTTACTTTCAACTGCAGCGAGTGATAGTTTAAGCACATTTTCAGCCAACTTATCTTCTCCCGTAAAACCATACGTGCGTCCTAATTGATTTAGAGCTTTTACATAGACTCTTAAATCTTCTTTGTCAACTTGTGTGCCTGTTGGTTTGAAGTCTTGAATAAAGCGCTTGAGTAAATCAATACGCTCCTGTCGCTCAAAATGATTCAGGTTGCTGATAGTTTTTTGAGCATGAAAAGCACGAATTGATGCAGTATCTTGGCTAAATTGGCTCGATTTGAAGCGGAAAACACCTGATTGCCAGCTCCAAAGATCAGGGGCATAGTCGATGACTCGATTGATGGCATAGTCTGGAAGACAGATGAGCATTGGATACGGAACATCATTCACCAAACTATCTCGAATAAAATTGAGATCTTTAAGAATCGGTGGATAATCCCCATACATCCCGATGGAGTTTTCTAACCCCCGAATAAATAACATATGTTTCACAAATGCACTTTGAAACATATGTTTGGTCTTTTTTTGAATCTCAGGTTTGAGATAGCGAAGTTCTGGATCAGACACATCAATCACGACAAAATCAATGTTTCTGCATTTGGGACTTCGTCGTAAAGCCTCAACTAAATCATCAATATCTTTGTGATAGTTGACTTGGGCAAATGCCACATCAAACCCTTCGGCAAAATCGATAAACGTCAGCAGTTCATCAAATGTTTGTCGATTACTATCGACAAATGAATTACCCGTTAGGGTTGGAGTGACCGATGGCTGAGATTGAGGGGCTGTCACCATCGCTTGTTTTGGCTTGAGCTTGTTGAAGAGCCATTTGAAAATCATTGATCTGCCTCACCAATGGGTTCACGTCCGTCCATCGCTCTAAACTTGCCTTCTCAGACCCTGCAACTTGAGTCTCGTATTCCATCACCTGCACATTAAATAGCATATCCTGGCTCATCTGGTTGGTGGGGGCTTTCTTCGTCACTGCAATATTTGCTAGCGCTGGATAGTAGTCTTCAGCAATGGATCGTTCAAAATTGAACTGGAGCTGATTAGCCGCATATTCCACATCTTCACTTTGAATGGTGACATGCCCTTTTGTAGAAGCCGTCATTGATGCGGTTCTCATGAGTTGAACGAGCTGACGGACATGGCCTCCGCTTAATTTCGCCAGTTCCATCAACTCATCACGGGAATGAAACACAGCATCAATGTCGATACGTTGTTCAATCAGAGCAGCCATTAGGTTTAGACCTTCTGGGTTGTAATCAAGACTGGGGCGATCGCGCTCAAACTGATAGACACTCACCATTGGCATAATGTACGGTGAAACCCCCCAAGGGTTCACTAAATTTTTGCCTGAGTACACCACAGAAATAGGAACAGTGTAAATCGTTGAGCAGTTGAGTTCTCTCAGCTGATTCGCATCTTTGAAAAAAAGCTGTTCACCTACACTTGGCGGGATTCGATCCAAGTTATCGAAAATGACTAGAAATCCTTTGTACTTCTCGCTACGTTGCTGAATCTTCTCAGTTGCATCAGCCAACAAATTATTGACATTGCGCTGTAGTTCCGAAAAGCTTCGTTCCAGCTTCTCGCGAATTTTACGACGAGTTGTTTCTGTACCTTTCATTTGAGCCGACAAGCTGGCAATAAATTTGAAGACCGTCGGTAACTGCTGACCTGCTTCAGCACTCCCTCCAAACTCAAATCCTTTCTGCCAAATGTCCTCTTTTTCTTCAGTAACGTCCTTGAACCAATTATCAAAGTCTTGAATCAATTTTGGGTTGGGTCGCAATCCTAGATATTCCAACTCACGAGTCACTCGGTGAACGATGACTAAATACAAATCCTTGAAATCAGCATCGTTGATATCGATTTCATCGTTGGCTTCTAAATAAATGACGCGATAGCGCTCGTCTCGACTGGGGTCTTGCCATTCCCGTTCGATTCGGGGTAGCTCGGTGCTTTTGCCGCATCCACGATGTCCGGTGAAGAGAATGGCAGCGGATTCTTTGGCATCTAGAAACTTCAGTCGAGTTTTCACATTTTGAATTGCGATCTCACTTCTAGCTCGTGAAAGATCAACATAATAGCGATCGATATTATCTCCACGAAGTGCGCCTACGTCGCAGGCACGGAAAGCCGTTTTGAGAGTCTTCGCACGTTCAGATGGGAGTGGATTAATACGTTGTGGGATTGATGAGCTTCGCAAATGAACCGACAATCAAGCTTGAATAATGCAATGCAGACAAAGTGAAAGCATGTTCAAAATAATAGGCCAATCTCCGTATAATTTCTTACCCACAACACCTGTTCAGATCGTTCAGATCGACATTTAGATGTACTCCAATTATCTCAAGTGAGGGCTATTTTTTCATATTCTACGTTCTAAGCTAGATACTCCAAAAGGTCAGATTTTGATTTAAACAGGGAAAATAACTTCTCACCGATCACGTGTCAGAGCAGAACAGACCCCAATTTTTTTGCAATAAAGGAATAATACTTAGGCAGGGATCGTCCTGAGGACAGGTCTACAGCTAGAAAAGCTGAAGAGGTAACCATCTAATTTTTGTGTCGCCTACGTTTACGTCAGTTGTCAGGAGTTATTTTCTCCTGATTTGCGATACCAATTGACAATCATTTATCAGAGGTGCCCATGGCAAAAAACTGCTCATCGACTGGGGTACGAATCATTAGATTTGTTACCTGGGAGAACCAGTGAACTGATAACTCTTACGTCTATTGACAGTTGTTTCTGAAATTTCTAGGTATTGGCCCCCTGATTCTTGGAAACTCTCTGGGAGACTTCATAAGAGAGTTCTCATCAATAACTAATCTCTGTCTTATATTCAATAACCATGATGAAGATAGAATCTAAGGGAATTTACGGATATTTTTCAATGTCTTAGTGATGATTGTTTGATGTGCACGCGTTTTCGCTAGAAACAGCAGATGGTTTCAGAGTCGATCTGTCGACTCTTTCCCAAGTCTCTGTTTGGTGATTTGAATCTTGGTAATTGAGCGCATAACTATCTTTTGTTCATCTAAGTTTGGGAACAAATTGCTATGACTAAAGTCTGCGTACTCTATAGGTATTCTTAAAATATCTGTGTTCAAAAGATTACATGGGATCAGGCAGCTATCCTTGTCATATAGTCAATCGTCGGTTGTTGTGGCATAGCGATATGTCATGCATCCATCTAAATGAGTCGATATCGTCACTGATCGTGATGAACGGGGCAGCATCACCATAAACCCCTCTGCTACTCAGCTCAGAATCGATATGGTTAGCGCTCCTAAGAAGCCTTCTTATTCGACAGTTGCCTCCCCAGTCAAGGTTTTGCAGAGTGTTGCGTTGCGCAATATCTCTGGTCGCCTTATTGTCAGTGAGGTTGAAAATAGTTCAATCGCATGGCAATTGCATCTTGGCGGCGGACAGTTGCATTATGCGTCGAGCCTCCATGGACAGCGTGAGCTATTGGCCTATATCTTGTGCCGATTTAATGCATCGCTTCCAAGTTGGATTATGGATTTGCCGAATCGGTCAACCTATGCGGCTCTTTGTGAAGCTTGGCGTGAAGAAGAAATCAGCCTTTTTCAACTTCGTAATCTTCTTCGGCTCATCAGTCAGGAATCCTTAGTGCAGGTGATATCAAAACCTGCTGTGGAGCTGCAATTTCGGCGGAATATTGGGCTTGACCCGATTATTTGGTCATCGCCTCCAGATGATCTCAGGGATCCATTGCTCATACGTGCCAAGGGTTGGAGGCGTTTACAACCTTATATCTCTTCACCATTTCAGCGAATCTGCATGCAGAAACCTGCTGAGTTTGACTCGAGCTTTAAGGATGTGTTGCCGTCACTCAAACTATCCATCTCATCGACGCAGTTTCATGAAGCGCTAGAAAATCGACCCTGTTTTTATGAATTAGCTACGAAATTGAATGTTAAGGTATCTCGTCTTGCACGAGTCTTACGGCCAGTTGTCGTTTCTGGTGTGATGACGCTTCATCCATTTGATCAAAGCGTTACAACTCGACAACGCTCCACGATTATGTGCATTGACGATAGCCCAACGGTGCAGCGTAAGTTGCGTCTTATTTTGGAATCTGGGGGATATCGAGTGGTTGGTTTGACGGATCCACTAACGGCAATTTCATCCTTGGTTCGAGAAAAACCATCTCTCGTTTTTCTAGACATTTCAATGCCCAACCTGGATGGCTATGATCTCTGTCGCATGCTGCGGCGATCGCCCGCATTGCAATCAATTCCGATTGTGATGCTGACCGGGCGTGATGGCTTAATCGACCGAGTCAGAGCAAAGATGGTCGGGGCTTCAGGGTACATCACCAAACCGTTTGATGCACAGTCGCTATCTGATGTTATTCACAAGTTTGTAAAACAAGGTTAATTCTCTAATGAGTTCTAAAACCATACTGGTTGTTGATGATTCTCGTGCTGAACAGCGCTTGATCGAAGCGATTCTCCGGACAACAGGTCATGCCGTTTCAATCGTCGATAGTGCTGAACAAGCGCTTGATTGGATGAAGCGTGCGGTGCCTGATGTGTTGGTGCTAGATGTCATCATGCCAGGAATTAATGGCTTTGATTTGTGTCGTCGTTTGCGATCAAACCCTGTGACCGAGAACATTCCCATTGTGTTTTGCACCTCAAAAGACCAGGAATTTGACCGCTTTTGGGGGCTGCGTCAAGGTGGTGCAGCTTATGTCACAAAACCGTTTGCTCCCAATGAACTGATTGATGCCGTGAAGACTTGTTTATCCGCATCGTGACGGCATTCTGTTTATATCAGCTTTCTATCCAAGTCCTTGGTGATGATTAAACGTGGCGTATTCCCATTTAATCATCACCAAACATAATCACCAGACCTATCAGGGCATTGCACAACACCTGTTCAAAGAGCACAAATCCCTCAAAAGGAACCATTGATCAGTTCTTGAAATTGACATTCATTGTCGAGGAACGTGTATGAGCACAGAGTATTTCCATATTCAGTTGCGACAAGAGGTTCATGTTGCTTTGCCGGTCAGCGCCGCGGTTGAGGTTGCAGAACATTCATTTGATCAGATTTGCCCGGTTCCAGGCGTTGACCCAGTTCTGTTAGGTGTGGTGAATTGGCGCGGACACTTGTTGTGGAATATTGATTTGAGTGACTTTCTGGGAGTACGAGAAGAAGATTCTTACTCATTACACGCGGAGAAAACTCATTCATCCATTGTGATTGCGGATAGGCGATCGCAACGACGACTCGGCTGCTGGGTCAACCGCTTGCTTGGCATTATTACCCTCACAGACGAGCAAGTTAAGGCTGTTCCCGAACGGTTTCCTTCGAGTGTTATTCCCTATGCCGCAGGATGGATTGATTTAGAATCGCCCTTGATCGTGCTTGATCCAGAGGCCGTTTTAGAGTCACCTCGATGGCATGGAGAAATTGCCTTTGCCCAATTTGCTTAAGGATGGACACATGAATGGATCCACAAATTTTTTGATGAATAGGAATTAACTTACTTCCATGATCGAGAATTCAAACAAGATGTTATTCGAGAACAATATCTAAACCCGTATTGCATTGATGGCTGCAGTTGTCTTCAGCACTAGATTTAAGGCAACAGTGTCGTCAATGAGTGGAATGTTTCAGTTGTCTCTACCGCTTTATATAAAACCTCTTAAGTCTGTCGTTTCTTTGTTACCTGTTAAGTACCGGTTCCTTACTGGATGTTCCCTATGACTACTCAACTTCCTCGTTCTACCAAAAACAGCTCCAGCTCTTCGAGCATAAATCCCAAAAGTGTTGATGCATTGCTTGATCAGATTGCCCGCGCAACATCGCTACAACAATCGGGAAAAATTTCTGAAGCTGCAAAAATTTTCAAACAAATTGCAGAAGCAGATCCAGACGGCCAGCTTGGAGATGTGGCAAGAAAGTCCTTAGAGTCTTTGGATATTTCTACTATTCCCAAAGCGCCACCGTTAGAAAGAACGCCAGTCAGAATTGTTGAATCCGAGAGCCAGCCAGAGTCTGAAAAACGTCAGTTTGCTCAATGGTTCTACGATCTTCCGTTGCGGAATAAACAGCTTTTAGGTTTGTTTACGTCAGAAGTTATATCGATTCTAGGATTGGTAGGGGTTGGTTCAATTCTTATTGTGACTGGCTTGCGGGGACAGTTGATTAAGCAGGCAGGGTCTGAGTTAGCCGTTACCGGGATCACCTACAACATCAAAATCAACCAGATGGGATTTGGTTTTCGAGGACAGTCAGACAACGCCGCCATTATTGAATCGGCTCAGACCGGTGTGCCATCGGCATCGACCTTCCAGATCTTGAGAAATGAGATCACGGCTCGAAACATCGAATACGCCACCTTAGTTGATAATCAGGCTCGGATTATTGCTAGTGCGAATGCCAATCGTCGAGGTGAGGTGTTTGATCCCAATGGGCTAGTGACTCAAGTGCTTACGAACCCTGAACAGATTAAAACCACTGAAACAGTGAGTTGGGAAGAAATTCAAAAAGAAAATCCTCCCCTCCCTGAGGGCTTTTCTAATCAAGATGCCCTCATTCGCTATACCGTCACCCCTGTCCGTAATCCCCAAACACAAGCAATTTTGGGAGCCTTGGTGTCTGGCGACATTGTCAACAACAAGCTGCCCATTGCGACAGGAACACTCGATGCATTTGATGGTGGATACAGTGCCGTTTATTTTCGCCAAGATGATGGAGAATTTACGTTGGCCACATCTTTGTATCAGAGAGATGAGTTGACAGTACCAAATATTGAATTGCCTACGCTTGAGCTTCTTACGGATGCGGCTAATGTCAATGGCGACATTGTGAATGGCCGCCAGACCATTGAATCGACCCCATATACGCTAGCGGCACGTGCGATTCCTGATTCCTCCGGTCAACCGACAGCTGTTCTTGTTCGAGGAACACCTGAGTCAGGAGTTAATCAGGTATTGCAGGGCAGTTTTTTGACCCAGTTTGTGCTGACCTTTTTCGTAATTGCTGCTGATATCCTCCTGGCCATTTTGCTAACACGGTCAGTTGCTCGCCCGATTCAAAAACTGCAGAAATCTGCGAAAAAACTGGCGTCGGGAGACTTTAAAACACGGGCTGATGTTTTTTCAACAGATGAAGTCGGTCAGTTGGCGCAGTCGTTCAATCAGATGGCTCAAAATATTGACGTAACGAATCAAGAAAGGGAAAGAGTTGCTGAGTTGCGCCAACAAGAATCCACGTTTCAGCGAGAAGAGAAAGAACGCTTACAGCGACGAGTTATTGATTTGTTGCTAGAGATTGAAGGAGCCAGGGAAGGAGATTTGACGATTCAGGCACGAGTGACTGATGACGAAATGGGGTCAGTGGCCGATGCATTTAATGCAACGGTTCAAAGCTTGCGGGAGTTAGTACTGCAAGTTCAATCTGTTGCTGAGCAAGTTAACCAAAGTGCAACCCAAAGTAATGTATCGGTAGGTCAGCTATCAGAATCAGCACTTGATCAGTCGCAGACCATTACGCATACGTTGCGTTCTGTAGAATCAATGACGACTTCTATCCAAGAAGTGGCCTCTTCTGCTATGGAAGCTGCACAGATTGCGCGAGAAGCGTCAGATGCAGCAACAAAAGGGGGGGATGCGATGGAATTGACGGTAGAGAGTATTGAAGATCTGCGAAACACGGTCTCGGAAGCGTCTAAAAAAGTGAAACGTTTGACGGAATCATCGCAAGAAATTTCAAAGATTGTTGCATTGATTTCTGAAGTTTCGGCGAAAACGAACTTGCTTGCGTTTAATGCCTCGATTGAGGCGGTTCGAGCAGGTGAACATGGCCAGGGCTTCAGAATTGTGGCTGATGAGGTTCGTCGATTGGCTGAGCGAGTTACCGAAGCAACGAAGGAAATTGAGCAGTTGGTGACTGGAATTCAGTTGGAAACGGCAGACGTGCTGACCATGATGGAAAAAGGGACGACTCAAGTGGTAACCGGCAGCCAATTGGTTGCAGACACCCGAAAAACTTTGGCAACGCTGGTAAGTGTGAGTCAAAATATTGACCATCTTGTACAGACCATCTCAGAAAATACCTCCTCTCAAACTAAAGCGTCACAAGAGGTGAGTGACACCATTAAAGAGGTTGCCGAGGTTGCTCAACAATCGTCTTCTGAGTCGAAAGTCGTGTCAGAAAGCCTTAAGCAGTTGGTTTCGGTCGCTGAAGATTTGCAGAATTCAATTTCTCAGTTCCGTATGAGTGATTCATCAAAAGAATAGGGACATGAATGATGTGGCATCTCATGATTAACTGTCATTTCTGAATTGAATGTCATGTCTAATAGGTGTCTGACTTTCCGTTTTTCTGCTAGGTGTGTTATCGCCTAGTGGCATAGGTTCTGAACTGAATCATCTTTTGTTTACCGTATGGTTTCTATTTTGCTCTTTGCCTTCATCCTAAAATTCCCATGATGAGCCAAGTTGATTTGGATGCGATTGAGCAAGAGGTTCGCCTCTGCTTTATTCAAGAGGATGCGCCTGAACATATTGCTACGCTAGAGCGCGGGATTTTGCTGCTTAATCAGGCCGGTGGACGACTACCAACTGATGAATTTCCCCAAGAATGGAATGCGATGATGCGCTCTGCGCATACCCTGAAAGGGGGAGCAGCATTGTCACAGCTTCAAGAGTTGAGTCAGTTGGCGCATCTTGTGGAGGACTTGCTCCAAGCGTTGGGCGATCGCCGAGTGATTCAACCTGACTTAGCTTGTCAGTTGCTCATGTGCTCCATTGATGACATACGAGCGCTTTTAACTCAGGCAACAAATGGACAATCGAATCCTCAGTCATCGGTGTTGGATGACTTCAAAACCTTCATCGCCACGGGACTCAATTCGTCGAGTCATGATACCCGAACAAAAGCTGAGAATGTTACAGAAGAGCAATTTCTTGTTCGTACGGTATTTGAGGGAGACTTCAAAAATTGCCTTGAACGAGGCAAGGCTCAGATAGATGATGCAGTAAACGATACTCAGATTCTCCAATTTCTGACTGAAGTGGTGCAGGAATGTGGCGTCTTAGCCGAAGTGTTGAATTTGGAGCAACTCCATCAGCAGATCCAAAAAATAACGGGTGCATTAGTTCGAACACCTGCGAATCCTGCTCGGTTTGCAAAGCGAATTCTAAACTACCTAGAGCAGGAGAGGCAAAAAGTTCTCAATCAGATTCATGAACAGTCATCTGATGATATCTCTAGTGCACCAGTGGGAGAGGATCTAGAGGGGCGATCGCCATTATCTAGCCTGGAAGCAGATGGTATTTCCGAGACTTCGCAGAGTACGGCTGAATTACAGGGGACAGATATGTCTCATTCATTAACGAATGGGTCGTCTTCTATACAATCAGCTGCACCATCGTTGAAGCCTGAAGTGTCACGCCAGACATCCGCTGATGTAACGATACCGCCGCCCGATTTCGCAGAACCTCATCAACCAAGGACAGGATCCGATCACATCATGTCTTTTGAGGCTGGGGGAGTATTGAGTGCTCCATCGTCGTCAACAACGGCACCCGCTTATCCTGACGTTAGAACCGTAGCCCAAGTCCAAGATGCAACAGAACGATCCAGCACCCGTGTTGCTCCATCAGCAGAACTAACGATGCGAGTGCCGGTTCGTCGGCTCGATCAGCTTGCTTCTACGGTGGGAGAAATGCTGATTACCTATGAGCGATTGATTCTCGATCAACGGCGACTCCAACACACTAATCGAGACTTAAAGCAGCGCACACGTCAGTTCTATACGATTCGAGAACGGATTCAGTCGCTCTATGATCAATTACTGGTGCCAGGATGGAATCAAACGCTGGACATCGCAGGAAACAGTGAGTTTGATCCATTGGAGATGGATCAGTTCACCGATTTACACAGCGTTCTCCAAGATTTTCAGGAACTCTTGGCTCGAATTGAAGAGGGCTCGCAAGATATTGATGTCTTGACGCAAGCCAATTTGGATGATGCCGAGCAGCTGCGGCAGCAAATGGGGGAATTGCGGCATAGTCTAACGGATGCTCGAATGGTTCCGTTTGCTACATTGTCGAATCGTTTTCGCCGCCCATTGTGGGATTTGAACCAGCGCTACGAAAAGTCGGTTCAGCTATCGATTGATGGAGAGTCGACACCAATTGATAGAGCTGTATTGGAGCATCTCTATGAACCCATGCTGCATTTGGTTCGTAATGCGTTTGATCATGGCATTGAAACCCCCACTGAGCGAGCAGCGAAAGGTAAAGGGACAGCAGCCTATATTCGTCTTGCTGCATCGCATCAGGGAACCAAAGTCGTGATCACGGTTGAGGATGATGGACGTGGGATTGATTTCGAGAAGGTTCAGCGCCGGGCAGAGCACATGGGGTTGCTTTCAGGTGAAAATGTGACAACCCAACAGTTGCTACAGTGTTTGTTTGCTCCTGGCTTTTCTACGACGACTCAGGTGAGTGAACTATCTGGTCGAGGTGTCGGCCTTGATGTGGTAAAAGCACAGGTTGAAAACTTGCGGGGGGCTATCCAGGTAAATTCATCGCCCGGACAGGGAACACAGTTTAAGTTAACGATTCCGTTGACCTTGAACATCATGCCACTGTTGGTGTGTCAACGATTGTTACCCCAAGGAAACCCCATTACGCTGGCTATTCCCTCGTCGCATATTTCAGAAATCGTTGATACTCCTCGCTACCGTGAGGATGACAAAATAATGCATTGGCGCGGACAAGATATTCCCTATGTCTTACTAGAGAAGTTAATGCCATTTGGTGAGCAGTATGCTGTAGGACAACTCAATCATCAAAGACAGGTTTCTGCTAAGGTTTCATCTGAGCCGAACATTGCTGTGATTCTCTCGTTGTCTCATCAACCCATTGCAATCGGAGTCAATCAACTGTTGGGAGAGCAGGAAATGGTATTGAAGACCTTCGATGATTTAGTGACGGTTCCGCTCTATTTTCCTGGGTGTACGGTTTTACCCAGCGGACAAGTGGTGTTGGTGTTAGCCCCTGATCCGCTCGAAGGATTATTCCAAGGTCGTGAACTGGCGCTGGTGGAACAGCAGGCTCAAGCAGTCTTGGGTATGGACGATACTCAAATAGCGATCGCCTCTCTTACTCCACAGTCGACCACTTCAGAGTCGATTACTTCAGTACCTGATGCATTGCCATTAACGACTCCGCAATCAGCATTAGCATCTGGAACTCATCATGGGCCTGATACGGTGCCAATTCCAACTCCACCTTCAGATTTAGGAAGGAGTGCCCATTCTACTCAAAGCCCACGAACAATCATGGTCGTCGATGATTCGGTGGCAGCTCGTCGATGGATGGTGCGATCGCTTGAGCGATCGGGGTATCAGGTTCTTCAGTGTCGGGACGGCCAAGATGCCTTAGACTCACTCAACAAAGGTGCTCAATGCCACTTAGTGATATGTGATATTGAAATGCCTCGATTGAATGGATTTCAGCTGCTTTCGGAGATTCGCCAAACGCAAACGCTAAAGAGCTTACCGTTTGCTTTGTTAACCTCTCGCCAGGGCGATCGCCACCGAAAACAGGCTACTCAGTTAGGCGCTAACGGTTACTTTGTGAAACCACTGGGTGGCCAGCAATTATTACGCAAAATTGAGAACTTAATGAATGCTAACTCTGCTTAGGGATCTGCAAATAAAGCACCAATAGAGGGGCGGCGGGCTTAGCCC
>JBCCWF010000169.1:0-12329 GCA_039194035.1 Cyanobacteria bacterium P01_E01_bin.6
CAGCAACTCAAACAGCCTTCTCTGTCCATGGCTGCTGCGTAAGTCCTAAAACATTTAAATTGTGTGGCTGTCTCCCGCCGAAAGCGGGAGACAGCCACAAGAATAAGCAAAATATGTTAGTTTTATCTTATAAAACTTCAGGTTCCTTAAAGGATGACAGGCTCATTCAGTGTGTAGATTACGAGTAGTCGATCATTGAGGAACGCTGTCCGTTAATCAACTATGACTTTAGGTGCTTCTCCGCGAATCTGGATTTATGACACAACGCTCCGTGATGGTGCTCAGCGAGAAGGGATGTCTCTCTCGCTTGATGACAAGTTGAAAATTGCGAGAGAGTTGGATCGACTGGGCGTTCCATTTATTGAAGGGGGATGGCCTGGAGCAAATCCGAAGGATGTGCAGTTTTTCTGGCACCTGCGTGAGCAGCCTCTACAGCAGGCAGAAGTCGTTGCATTTTGCTCGACTCGGCGTCCAGGACGTTCGGCAGCGGATGATCCGATGCTGCAACCCATTCTCTCTGCAGGCACTCAATGGATTACGCTTTTTGGCAAGTCTTGGGATCTGCATGTGACTGAGGGGCTGAAAACAAGTCTGGATGAAAATCTGGCGATGATTCAGGACACGATTCAGTTTTTTCGACAGCAGAATCGTCGGGTGATTTATGATGCCGAACATTGGTTTGATGGATATCAGCAAAATCCAAGCTACGCGATTCACACGCTTGAAGCAGCGCTGGATGCAGGAGCCGAATGGATTGTGCTTTGTGATACCAATGGCGGGACGTTGCCCCATGACGTGGCGGCGATCGCCCATGATGTTATGCAAGCTCTGGCGATTGAGCCGACCCATCAAACCCCACCACAGGTAGGACGTCCTCAGCTTGGTATTCACACCCATAACGACTCCGGCACCGCCGTCGCGAATGCCCTGGCGGCTGTGATGGGAGGCGCACGCATGGTACAAGGCACCATCAACGGGTATGGAGAGCGCTGTGGCAATGCAGATTTGTGCACGCTGATGCCCAATCTTCAGCTTAAGCTTGGCTACAACTGCATTTCCCCTGATGCGTTGGGAACGCTGGCAGCCTGTAGTCGAAAAATTAGCGAAGTGGTTAACTTAGCTCCGAATGACCACGCGCCCTATGTCGGATTGTCTGCCTTTGCCCACAAAGGAGGGATCCATGTCAGTGCGGTGAAGCGAAATCCCCTCACGTATGAGCACATCGTGCCTGAGGCTGTGGGCAACAGTCGCCGTATCGTCATTTCAGAACAAGCGGGGCTGAGTAATGTGTTGTCGAAAGCTGAAACCTATGGCATTCACTTGAAGAAAGATGATCCGACCTGTCGCCAAATTCTTCAACGATTGAAAGTATTAGAGCATGAAGGCTATCAGTTTGAAGCCGCAGATGCGAGTTTTGAGTTACTCATGCGACAAGTGTTGGGCGATCGCCCCTCGTGGTTTACCTTGCAGGGCTTCCAGGTTCACTGTGACGTCGCCCAAAAGAGCGATGATTTATGGCACTCCAACTCCCTCGCCACCATCAAAGTTAATGTGAACGACGAAGACTTGCTAGAAGTTGCCGAAGGCAATGGCCCGGTTGCTGCGCTGGACGCTGCTCTCAGGAAAGCGTTGATTGCTTTTTACCCGACGATTGCTGAATTTCAGTTAGCAGACTACAAGGTGCGGATTCTGGATGGTAATGCTGGAACTGCGGCGAAAACGCGCGTGCTGGTCGAGTCTAGCGATGGGCAGCAGCGGTGGACAACGTTGGGTGTTTCGACCAACATTTTGGATGCGTCATATCTCGCGGTCGTTGAGGGAATCGAATATGGCCTCATGCTGCAAAATCTCTTGCCAAATCACAGGGGCGATCGCCCTCCGGTCTCGACGACACCTCCCACTCAACCCGTTTAAGTCGATTCACACATGTGAATGGTTGCCTCGATCATCTTCATATTGAGCAAAACCTTTGATTGAGAATTCAAGCGTATCGTTTCTAGAGTGCCTTATGCCATACGTCAATATTCAAATTACTCACGGTGCCACGCGAGGCCAAAAAGCAGAATTGGTGAAAGACGTGACCGATTCCCTCGTGCGTGTACTAGGAAAAAAGCCCGAGCATATCCACATCGTTATTCAAGAAATTGCTGAAGAAAATTGGGGTTTTTCTGGGCTATTGACGGATGAGTGGAAAAAACAGCAGCATTAGAGGTTTACGTGCTCAGGGCAGGGGCGATCGCAGGCATTTATGGCTCAATGCATTGCATTGCACGGATGAATTCAGTCGGGTGAATCGGAGTAATCAGTAGGGTTTGCTTGGGCGATCGCTCAAGCAGGACAAACTCATCCAGTTGTGAAACATAGAATTCGACCATTCCTCGCTTTGTCGTCCACAACCAGCCGAAGCCTCCCCATAATCCACCCACCCCGATGCGGATAGCCCAGCCAAATTCTTGCTGAAACGCCTTTTTGCTAATCGTGCGAACGTTCGTGATCGTTTGTCTTGAAATTTTCCGTCGCCATAGCAGAAACAGAATATCGATAGAGTCTTCGGAAACAATGAACCGAGACGGGCGACAGCAGAACCACACCGCTCCATACATCGCAAACAACAGAGCACTGACGATGCCCATAAACGGTTCGCGAGAAATCAATGCTGCGATCGCAAACGCAACAGGCATCACCCACAGTGCAACGGTCACCCATTTGATGAGAGACGACATTGGTGCCAGTTGAAAACTGCGACTCATGGCGATTGCCTCCAAGGTGATTGAGAACCAAACGTACACTAGCCTTTTTCTGCTGTTGCCGATTGTACTCAGCACAGATACCTTCAAACGATTGCGAAACGTTGAGAATCTAACGCTCTTTGATCCGCTTCCATAAAATGAAAGGGTTTGGTTGCGATGGGAAAAATATGTTGAGCTGTTGTCGGGTAGCACCTGCACAATAGCCCATGCAGCCGGAACAGTATGTCATGAACGAAAGGAAGACAATGGGAGAGGTCGAACAACCGTTATCGCTGCGATCGCTTACACCGCAATTGGCGATCGCCCGTCAGCACTATCATCAGCAACGGTTTGCCCAAACAGAAGACATCTGTCGCCAACTCATTGCTCTATTAGAGGACATTCACCACTCACCAGAACACGAACAATCTGACGACTCCTTCTTGCTCCTCACCATCGATATCCACATGCTGTTTGGGATGGCTCTCCATCAACAAGGGAAATTAGACGATGCCGAAGAGTGTTATGAACACATTATTCAACTCTCCCCCAGCCACGCACCAGCTTACAACAACCTTGCGCTCGTCTTCAAAGCTCAAGGAGACTACGAAACAGCAATTCATTGGCTCGAACAGGCGATCGCCATTCATCCAGACGGAGCCGCTGCCTACAACAACTTGGGAAATGTCCTAAAACAACAGGGACAAGTATCTCACGCTCAAACGGCCTATGAACATGCATTGGAGCGAGATCCTCAGAATCTAGATGCTCGGCTGAATCTGGGGCTGGTGTTTCGGGCGAGAGGCGAGATCAAGGGGGCGATCGCCCAATATCAAGACATTCTCAAACGTGATCCCACCTTTGTCGATGCCTATAACGAGTTGGGCAATCTGCTGCAAGCCTGCAACCAATTTGATGACGCCATTCGATGCTACGAAGCAGGACTGCATCACGCGCCTTCCGCTGCTGCCATCCATAACAATTTGGGCGCAGCGCTCCAAGAAATGGGGCGTCACGATGAGGCGATCGCTGCCTATCATCGCGCCCTCCACCATCGCCCAGCGTATGCCGATGCTTACTACAACTTGGGGAATGCCCTCCGTTCTCTCGATCGGTTGGATGAGGCCAGTGTGGCCTATCGAAAAGCGCTGGTACTCAATCCAACCACCATCAAAGTTCACAACAATCTAGGGTTGGTGCTGCATGACCAAGGGCGTCTCCGAGAGGCGATCGCCTGCTATCGTCATGCCATTGAGCAAGACCCCAACTATCCAGATGCTCACCTCAATCTGGGCTTATCACTCCTCATGGATGGTGATGTGGTGGAGGGGTTCACGGAATACGAATGGCGCTGGCGGGTCACAGGGCGCGATTTCAAGCCCCCCCGTTCTTTTGCACAACCCGTTTGGGACGGAAGAGCACTGCAAACCCAAACGCTGTTCATCCATGCCGAGCAGGGCCTCGGAGATACCCTCCAATTCATTCGATATATTCCCCTGATCACAGATCGCGTCCATCACATCATTGTGGAATGTCAATCGCCGGTAGCAAGGCTGCTTCGCACGATGCCTGCCATTCATCAGGTGATCGTCAGCGGCGATCCCGTTCCTGATTTCGATGCTCATACGCCTCTAATGAGTCTGCCTCATATTTTGGGCACATCCCTTGCAACGCTGCCGTCGCACACCCCTTACCTTGTTCCACCCTTGCTTGAGGACAAGGACACACAACTATGCACCTCTACAGAATGTGGGGATGAGAAAACAGGCGCACAGCCAAGCGCCCCTACGTCTCTCAACATTGGGATTGTCTGGGCGGGTAGCCCCACCCATCGCAACGATCGCCATCGATCATGTCCGTTCCAACAATTTGCAAGACTATTAGACCTCTCTGACGTCAAGCTATATAGCCTCCAAAAGGGAGTCGGGGAAACGGCATTTGCGAACGGCGGAGATGAGGTTATCAATCTTGCCCCCCATTTGAATGACATGGCCGATACAGCGGCGGCGATCGCCCAACTTGACCTCGTGATTACGGTGGATACCTCGGTAGCGCATCTGGCGGGAGCATTGGGAAAGCCCGTGTGGATTGTGTTGGGCAGTGTCTATGACTGGCGATGGCTGCGCGATCGCACCGATAGTCCCTGGTACCCAACAGCCCGACTCTTTCACCAGCACACCCCCGGAAACTGGGAGGCGCTGTTTGATGACGTCATTTACACGCTTCAGAGCTGCATCAACCAAAACACCCCGCTGATTCCGTCCCAGGTCGAGCAGCCGATTCATCGTCAACCCGCCGTGACGGATGAGTTGTCCACAGTAAGAATCACTCAGCTTCAGCTCACTCAGCTTCAGCAGGCGATTCAACAGCAACGATGGGACGATGCCATTGCCCAATGCAGAGCCATTTTGGAAGAAGATCCCGATCAACCTCAGGCATTAGAAACGTTGGGGCGTATTGCCTATCAACAGAAGCATTACGATATGGCGATCGCCCACTTCGAGCAGCTATGCCGCTTGTATCCAGTCGATGACAGCATCTGGAGTCAGCTAGGCAATGCCCATCTCCATAGCGGACACCCTGATGCCGCCATCCCATGGTATCGGCACTATCTGGAGGCTCAGCCCAAGGCAAGTTCAGTCCGCAATAATCTGGGTGTCGCCCTCCGCGCCCTGGGTCTAGAGACCGAGGCGATCGCCCACTATCGATTCATTCTGGAGCAGGATCCGCAATCAGTTGATACCTATTTCAACTTGGCCAATGTCCTCCGAGAACAAGAGCGATTGGAAGAAGCGGTTGCTGCTTATCGGGAGGTCGTGACCCGCCAACCCGACTACGCCCATGCCTGGAATAACTTAGCCAATGCCCTAAAAGATCTCAATCGAGTGGATGAGGCGATCGCCTGCTATCGCAACACGATCGATCTCATGCCAAACCATGCCAGTGCTCACCACAACCTAGGCTATGCGTTCTTGCTAAAGGGAGACCTTCGCCAAGGGTTTGCTGAGTACGAGTGGCGATGGCGCGTCAAAAATTTCAAAGCTCCCCGCACCTATAAACAGCCCCTGTGGGATGGCGCGCCACTCCACGGTAAAACCATCTTGCTGTATACCGAACAGGGATTTGGCGATACCATCCAGTTCATTCGCTATGGGTCTCTCGTGGCTGAGCAGGGTGGCCGTGTTGTCGTGGAGTGTCGACCACCACTGGCTCGACTCCTGAGGTCGTTGCCAGCCATTGCGGCGATCGCCCTCCGTGATTCTCCCCTCCCTCATTTCGATGTCCATGCTCCCCTTATGAGCCTTCCCTATATCCTGGGTACGACCATCGACACCATTCCTTGCCAAACACCGTACCTCTTTCCACCGTCTTTCGCTGAAAATGTACAGCTTGATCGATCCCTAAGTTCTGGAAGGGATTCAGGCATTTCAGAGGGCGCACAGCTGTGCGCCGCTGCGGGAGGGGTGTTCAAAAATGAAATTGATTCAGGCATTTCAGAGGGCGCACAGCTGTGCGCTCCTGCAGGAGGGGTGTTCAAAAATGGAATTGATTCAGATGCTCTGGAGGGCGCACAGCTGTGCGCCCCTACGGGAGGGGTGTTCAAAATCGGTATTGTCTGGGCGGGTAGTCCTACCCATAAAAACGACCACAACCGTTCCTGTCCGTTTGCCTACTTTTGGAAACTGCTCAGAACACCTAATGCCCAGTTCTTCAGCCTCCAAAAAGGCCCTCGCAGCACTGATATCGCTGACTACTGTGATGTTGATTGGCCATTCATCGATTTAAGCGATCGCCTCCATGACTTTGCCGATACCGCAGCGGCGATCGCCCAACTCGATCTCGTCATCACCGTTGATACCTCCGTTGCCCATCTGGCCGCCGCCCTAGGCAAACCCACCTGGGTTGTGTTGTCCTATGCTCCCGACTGGCGCTGGATGCTCGACCGAGACGACAGTTCTTGGTATCCCACCGTTCGCCTGTTTCGCCAACCTCAACCCGGCGACTGGACAACTGTTTTCGCCCACATCCAAACCGCCCTCCAAACGTTTGCCAAACAGGAGGCAGGAGACAGGAGGCAGGAGGCAGGAGACAGGATTCAGGAGACAGAAGGCGGAAGGAATGGGGCAGAAGGTCAATCTAATCAATCCAAAATCCAAAATCCAACGTCCAACGTCCAACGTCTTCGTCCCATTGGCATCGGCATCGAACTCAGCACCTCAACGGGCTGGGGCATCTTTGGGACAAACCTGACGCTCCAATTGCTCAAATCTCCAGAGTGGAACCCGATTGTTCTTCTATCTCCTCTGGCTGGTTCTCGATTCAATCCATTGCATCAAGCATTGCTCGATCCACTGCTCGACAAACAACAGACATTTAAAGAGACGGTTGCTCAGCACCCCAACAAGCCCCTGCATCTTCCGCATCTTGTACTGAAAGCCCTGGGCAATCACTTTGTCTCCACCCCGCAGCTCGAAACCATGACGGGGACACCCAATGTAGGGCTGATCTTTTTCGAAGATACGGCGCTTACGGCTGTAGATATTGAAAAAGCACAAGACTATGACCTCATTGTTGCTGGGTCATCGTGGAATGCTGATGTTCTACGATCCCACGGCATTCACCATGTCGAAACCGTATGTCAGGGCATTGACTCTACCCTCTTTCATCCTGCGCCACGGTCAGGATTGTTGGGCGATCGCTTCGTTATTTTCTCTGGTGGAAAACTCGAATATCGAAAAGGGCAAGATATTGTCATCGAAGCATTCCGGCGCTTTCATCAACATCATCCCGATGCTCTCCTCCTGACGGCATGGCACAACATCTGGCCCCAAACTATCCGCAGCCTGGAGCAATCCAAGTACATAACAGGACTCCCAGAGCTTGATTCCGAGAAACACCTCCAGCTTGTGCCCTGGCTTGAGAGTAACGGCATTCCATCAAGTGCTGTGAGAGAGTTGGGGGCGATCGCCAATCCATTAATGGGACAACTGATGCGTGAAGCCGATGTTGCGCTCTTCCCCAATCGATGTGAAGGGGGCACCAACCTCGTCGCCATGGAATGCTTAGCGTGCGGCGTTCCGACCATTCTGTCAGCCAATACAGGGCACCTTGATCTGTTGAACGATGGCCTGGGGTATGGGTTAAACCGTCAACAGCCTGTTCAATCGACCACCCCCAAGAGTCAGCAGGGATGGGGTGAATCCGATGTGGATGAGATCCTCAATCAGCTTGAAACGATGTACACCCATCGAGCAGATGCAAAGGCGAACGCGTTGAATGATGCGCAAGTGATGCACGATGAATGGTCGTGGGAGGAACAAGTTAAGCGGCTGATGACGGTGTTGGGCGATCGCCATATTTAGTCGATACGATTCAGCAACGGAACTCGAATAAGATCTGCCCTATGCCCATCGTTAGTAACATACGACTTGGCAAGCTGATCAAAATTGCAACGAATAACAGAGGGCTTGGGCGTCAATCAGATATCGGTGAAATGACACGGTCACAAGGCTTCGCTCAGAGGATGTTTGAACAGTGTTGAACAATACACTGGAATGATCTGATCCCCCTAAATCCCCCTATGCCCTTTGGGCAGGCTACGCCAAAGAAAAGGGGGACTTTGAAGACTATTTCCCCCTTGTTAAGGGGGGCGAAGGGGATCGGATTTAAGGAAGGCGAGAGGGATCGGATTTAAGGGAGGCGAGGGGGGATCGGAAGTAACATTGACGACTTCTCAAACACCCTCTTAGCGACATATTGCCCAAAGGCAGCAATAACCGGCTGCATGACTGGAAACGCTTCGTTCTTGAGCTAAGAGAAACGCTTCAGCCACATAAAACATTACCTGTTTCGGTAGCGTAGTCGTTTAAGAACGGTCCATCCACCCCATCCGACCAACCAAAGTCCTATGTCCACGATCAGCCATCCGATCCCAAGGATCATAATCCCCATCAATGCCCAAAAGCCAAACAGCATCCGAGCTAGGTAGTCGCCTACTGAGCAGGAATAGGGCGTAATATCCGGTGGGGCGGCTGGGCATTGTCCAGTGGCGACCACATCAACAATCCCTCCAGCAATCGTTACGCCAACAACCAGTAAGAGTGGAATCACCGCTGATAAACAGAACCACCCTATCCATTTCAATTGTTTCCGGCTCAAAAGGCTGTGGTCCAAAGTGCTTTACCTCCAGCAGGTGAACCGATAAATGCTATAAGAATCGCTATTCCTCCATACTGATTGTTCCCTCAGAAATCTCAATGGCAATCAGCATGGAGCCACTGGTTTCAATTTGAAATTGCTACTCAGACACGATCGCCCTAGCATTGATCGTACGGGGCATTCACTGATATTGACATGGCCATAACTCAAACAAGACATAGCTTAAGAAACCGCCGAATATACAGATAACGCCCATGCCCAGAACCTCCACCAAGGCACGAGTGAGAGATGTAGAGTCGGCAATGCCTGGGGTGTTCATTTTGATGGCTATCGGGCTACGTTGTCTCATGTTGGTGGTGGGCATTGCCCACCCTACCGCCTGTGGGTAGAGTCTCTATTTCTAAGCGTTTTCGCTTCACCAGTCAATCAATCCAACATCCACAATCGCAAATCCAAAATGGGTAGAGTCCAGACAACTCTTCGGCGAACCTACCAAGCTGACTGGACTCTGGGTGATTTTTGGAAGGCTTGCGCCCTCACCGGAACAGGTCTGGACTCCCAAATGTACGCTCGATAGAATCCCTTCTACCAACTCTGACCGATGGGAGTGCTGCGCCAACACAGACACCACCCGAAAACCGATATTGTTGTTACGGTTGCCGGGGGAGTTCCTATTCCGTTGCGCCGAACGGCAATTCAACGGAGGGTTGAACCAGGAACCGCCGCGTTTTTGAATGCCTGTCCCAAGAAGTTAGGGTATCAGTGAATAATGCTCGCAAGGCAGCTCTGTCGCAATCGTTAATCTTTTGTTACTCCATACGAAAAACCCTGTAGCAGTGAGCATTGCCCACCCTACAGTGAGCATTGCCCACCCTACGCTGACACTTGAAAAAAAATTTGATCGCTCGCTTCGCTCGCGGCAGAGGGCAAGAAGGCAAAAGAGCAAAGGGCTAGGAGTCCTGCGCCAACACAGACACCACCCGAAAACCGATAAGGTAGTAACGGATGCCGGGGGAGTACCAAATCCGTCGCGCCGAACGGCAACTCAACGGAGGGTAGAACCAGGAACCGCCGCGAATCATCCTGTATTCACTGTTTCCACCCTCAATCCAAGCACGTCCATCCGTGGGAGCATTCTGATAATCTTCATGCCAGTGATCCGCGCACCATTCCCAGACATTGCCATGCATATCAAACAAACCGAAGGCATTTGCCGGAAAACTCCCAACAGGAGTCGTCTCTTCTCGAAACTCTCCCTTAGGGCCACTGCCATAATTTCCAGGGTATGTCGTCCCGGAAAACTCCAAATCGGTGCCTCGATAATTGGCTAGATCAGTGGTGATGGTATCACCAAAATGAAAGGGAGTCGTGGTGTTGGCACGACAGGCATATTCCCATTCGGCTTCGCTGGGCAGGCGATATTCGCGTCCTGTTTGTTCAGAGAGTTTTTGGCAAAAGGCAACGGCATCTTCCCAACTCACACCCACCACAGGTTTATTCGGCGCAACAAATTTATCGTCACACTCTGTCGCCGGATTATTCCCCATCACCGCTGCATACTGCGCCTGGGTCACCGGAAATTTGCCCATAGAAAATGACGAAACAGTCACCGGATGACGAGGCATTTCACAAGCATACCAACGCTGATAGTTTTCTTCTCCTATTTGGCGAATGAGCTCTTCTTTCTCTGCATCGGTTTGCCCCATCCAAAAGCGCCCCGCCAGAATTTGCACCATTTCCAGAGCGATACCGTTACCGAATCTTTCAACAAATCCTTTCGCCGTGAGGCTTTCTCGTTTTACATCACAAACCGTCTGGCCTCCGATACCCAGCACTCCACCCGTTTTGCGAATCCCAGTGATTTTTGCTGTCTCAAAGGAAAACGTCTGTAGAAAAGATGAATTCTCCAAAGACGATGGAGGAGCAGAAGATGATACCGAAGATACTTGAGTATCGCTGACATCTCTTGGCTCAGCTTGGAACGGTGGCTGCCCTAAAGGAAGAGTAGGAGGCGGCATCACCTGCCCCCGATTGAGTTCCTTATTCCGAATCCGATCTAGAGCACTCCGAGCTTTTGCTCGTTCAATACTGGTTCCAACATCTACCACCTGCCACCAAAGCTGCCGCGCCCGGTCAAATTCTTCGTGCAGCTCAGCATTGGTTGCTTGCTCTATCAACTGACCTACATCTGACTGGGTCGCATATCCCGGCAGCAGCGGCGCATCATATTTCCAGCCTGGCTCTGGAATGATCCGTGGAATAGGAATGTTGTAGGGATAGCGCTGCCGCAGCTTCGGGATTTCTTGAATCAAATACTGTTCGAGCTGGCGCAAAATCGTGTGCTGCTTCAGCCCATTCACCAGACAATAGGTAAACGCCCCTTGCTCTAGCTCCGGGATTTCATAGGAGCGCTCACCCCGACTGCAAGAAAACATCGTGATCATGCCCTGTTGTTTCGCAAGTTCAATGGTTTGTTCACCCACATTCACACTAATATCTCGGCTGTCCGTTCTGCCCTCGTTGCGGCACATGTCCAATACCAGCACCACATTCTTGGCCTCACACCGCCGCAAGCATTCCGTCACAAAATTGACGGACACCGCCGTATCTTCGAGATCATTGGGGTTCCCGTCAATGGGCAAAAAGTAGTCGCCATTGCGCCCTGCCATGCCGTGCCCCGCAAAGAAAAACCACAGGTTGTCAGCCCCCCGCGCCCGCTGGAGTTCTTCTCGCAGAATCCGCCGCAAAATCGATCGAGAGGGACGAGTCGCCAGTCGTCCAATCGCTGGAGATGCATCAGAACACAGCAAGATATTGTCTGCCGGAAAGCCCGCCGTCTGATGCAAAAAATTGTGCATGAGTTCTGCATCCCGCACGGCGTAGCGCAAGTGTGCGGATGTTGGAAGCAACTCATATTGGTTTATGCCGATGGCGATCGCCCAGTTCTTTGCCATGAGAACGTTTATTTTTCGACCCGCTTAAATTTTAAGGTAAGGGCGCTCTTCCCTTCTGCACCAGCCACCAGCTTAATTTCACCATGGGCACTAATTTCGATCGACAATTCCACCTCATCCAGCTTCATGTCTGAATCGGTGCCGATTTGCTGATCCACTTGCTTAAACAGCCGCCCCACAACCTGCAAAAAGCGGTTCATGTTTTCTTCAAGCAACGTTGCAGGCACCCGCGCCACGTTCCTCATTTTTTTGCTAATTTCTTCTCCCCATCCCCGCTGCCCACGCACAGGCTCATCGTCGGAGGAGTCGGTATCGTCATCAGTCACGATCAAAATGTAGTCGTCTGTCATAACACCTGTTCTGCGTAGGAATGTCAATTAAAAAACCCCGAGATATTTTGTTGGGGATTTTTGCGCAGCCCTCAGAGCCCAAAAAATATATCGGGTCTGTGTTCATGCGTTTTACATTAGGAGTGGGATATCCACAC
>JBCCWF010000170.1:0-12161 GCA_039194035.1 Cyanobacteria bacterium P01_E01_bin.6
ATTGGTACTTTATTTTCTAGCAAGTAGTTAATCTAAGAAGTTTAGCAACTCATGTGTAGCCATCAAAATAGGGTTCATTAGCAAAGAGGTCATCTGTTACGACTTCGCCAACGAACCCTATGATGTTGTGTTGATAACGACTATGACGCGATGGGGCGTAACTTATTCAATGGATAAGCGCGATCGCACCCTTCTAAAAAACCCCATTTAAACCCAGGTCGATCAAGCCGCCCCACCGTTCCATCTGGCGCAACCACCAAATCCCCCCATCTAAGTCCATGAGGATTTAGCTCTTCCCGTGTTTTGCCGTTGTATAGTCCCCAATAATCTATCATTATGTATGCCCTTCTGGCTCTACTCCGTAGCCTGTAAACCCACGCAAGCTAATTCGGTACCCGTATGTCGCTATTTATCCATCTCTATCCGTATTCGCGCTTCACTGCAATTACGCAATCATGCGGAGTGGATAATATAAAAGCTAGTAGTTATACGGTCATATCACACGACCAAACAATTCAAGGCTCTCTGCAATACGACCAATAGTTCCTACAACCATAGGTTTTAGGCTCTGCCATAACTTATTGCAACAGTATTTTAAGCCTCTCATGTTTCAAATAATACAGTCGTTTTTGATCAGGGACAGACCATATCAAACGGCTTACAACAATCTTTATTGAACGTGATAAAGATGTTAAGAGAATGCTACTTTTCAGACTGAGTTGAAAAGAATGGGCAAGAACTTATCAGATCTCGTCGATCAATCACCTCTCATTTTTAAGCCGGATTGACACACTTCATCACGTTGTCCTGAGAACATGGAACGATTTAGCGCAGACTGAACTCGCGCTAAATCGTTCCATTGCGTAAATTCCATTTGGCGGTGTGTTGTCTCATATGAGAGTACTGGGATGTCGAAAAGATATTGGAAATCTTCCTGAAAAGTTCAGAATTCAACGATTTCAGCTAACCCACCTCAAATCATTCGGCTCTCCCTACTAGCGGAGGTTGGTACAAGTCGTTACTCTATATAAAGAGTTACAAAATATGAAGAGATTTTCATATTAGGGATAGAGGAGATCGTCTTTTGCTGATGCTTCAGCCATTATTTTCGTTCGATCCTGCCTTTCTGATATGTCTAACTGCTTTATTCGGGTTCTCTAGCTATATGGATCGCAGAAAACCCACATCACATACGCTCTGAGCAATCTGAGGAGGACAACTCAAATGTTTGAATACTTTAACGATAAGTCCATTGCAGTTGTCATGTCGGCTCAGCAAGAGGCTCGACGGTTAGGGCACAGCTTTGTTGGAACTGAGCAAATCCTATTGGGCCTACTTAGCGAAGGAAGTAGCGGCGCTGCTCAGATCTTGACCGATTTGGGAATGTCTCTCAATCAAGCACGGCAGACGGTAGAGTCCATTATTGGACGTGGCGGTGGACGTCTCTCTACGGATATCCCACTGACGCCAAAAACCAAACGAGTCCTTGAACTGGCACTAGAAACAGCACGAACCTCGGGTTCATCTGTTGTGCATCCCGAGCACATTCTGTCCGCCATTGCACAGAATAAAACGAGTGTTGCTTATCGCGTATTGGAAAAATCTGATCTAAATCCTGAAGATATCCTCGCTAGGCTTCAGAACTCTGGGCTCAGCAACCTTGAGAATGACTCCGTTGAGGAATCAATCCCGGTCTTGGCTGGTGACGTGGCTCAATCGGCTCAGCCCTCGACAAAGTTGAACTCTGGAACCAGTGTGCTGGATGAGTTCGGACAGGATTTAACGGCTAAAGCGGCAGAGGGATTGTTAGATCCCGTGATTGGCCGAGATCAGGAAATTGAGCGTGTTATTCAAACGTTGGGGCGTCGCCGAAAGAACAATCCAATCCTGCTAGGTGAGCCGGGTGTTGGAAAAACGGCGATCGCCGAAGGATTGGCCCAGCGGATTGCAGATCAAGATGTGCCAGATGGCCTTGAGAATCAACGCGTTATTGCCTTGGACATGGGTTCTTTGGTCAGTGGAACGCGATTCCGAGGGGACTTTGAAGAGCGCATCAACGCCATCATTAATGACGTTACGACGGCTGGCAACATCATCCTCGTAATTGACGAAATTCATACCCTGGTTGGGGGCGGTTCGATGGAAGGGGGGCTGGATGCGGCCAACTTACTCAAACCTGCTCTTGCAAGAGGTGTATTGCAATGTATTGGGGCAACAACCTTAAACGAGTACCGTAAATATATTGAAAAGGATGCAGCCCTAGAGCGACGGTTTCAGCCTGTGCATGTGCATGCACCTTCTGCGGAAGAGAGTTTGGAAATCTTGTATGGTCTTCGCTCTCGATATGAAGAGCACCATCAGCTCATGATCGGAGATGATGCCCTCAAGGCTGCCGTCGTGTTAGCCGACCGCTATATTGCCGATCGACATCTTCCAGATAAGGCGATTGATTTGATGGATGAAGCCGGGTCCCGAGTCCGCCTCCGTATCGTAAGCAACCGGGTGTACAGGAGCTGAAAAAAGAACTCCGCTTAATTCAGCAAGAAAAGCAACATGCGGTTGCCATTCAAGACTTTGATATTGCCACTCAAAAGCGCAATCGGGAACTGGAGTTGGAAGCAGAAATTCAGGCAACCCTTAGGTCTGCGACCGGAGAAGATGACACGGCAGCAGACAGTATGGCGTCACCCGTTGTGACTGAAGAGGATGTCGCTCAAGTGGTTGCGGCGTGGACCGGAATTCCTGTCAATCGACTGACAGAATCTGAGTCTGCTCTGGTGATGCATCTTGAAGATACGCTCCATGAACGGGTTGTTGGGCAGCATGAGGCAGTGACTGCGGTTTCTCGCGCCATTCGGCGATCGCAATCAGGGTTGAAGCATCCAAACCGCCCGATTGCGAGTCTTGTGTTTTCTGGGCCGACAGGAGTCGGCAAAACAGAGCTAGCAAAAGCCCTGGCAGACACTGTTTTCGGCTCTGAAGATGCAATGATTCGCCTGGATATGTCTGAATTTATGGAGCGTCAGTCGGTGTCTAAGCTGATTGGTTCGCCTCCAGGGTATGTGGGGTTTGATGAGGGAGGCCAGTTGACGGAGGCCATTCGCCGACAGCCCTATGCCGTTTTGCTAATGGATGAAATTGAAAAGGCACACCCAGATGTCTTCAATATGCTGCTGCAAATTTTGGAAGATGGTCGCCTGACAGATGCAAAGGGGCGAACCGTCAGCTTCAAGAATGTTTTGCTCATCATGACGTCAAACATTGGGTCGACCGTGATTGAGAAAGGCGGCAGCGGCATAGGCTTTGATGTCAGCTCGGAAAGCGCCGATGTGGCAAGCTACAACCGTATTCGCACACTCGTTCAGGAAGAAATGAAAGAGTACTTCAGACCTGAACTGATCAACCGACTCGATGAAATCATCGTATTCCGTGTGCTGAACCGAGATGAAGTGATGCAGATTGCGGATGTTCAGCTCCGTCAAATCAATGCCCGACTGGCAGAGCAAGGTATTCATCTGACACTAACAGATGCGTTTAAACAGCATCTCGTGACTGAAGGCTTTGACCCCAGCTACGGAGCACGGCCTCTGCGACGGGCGATCGCCCGTTTAATTGAGGATGCCTTGGCCGAGGCTATGCTGGCAGGGAAAATTCAAGCTGGAGATGATGTCGTGATCGATCTTGATGCTGACAATCAGGTTTGCATTCAACCGACCCAAGAACCTGTGGAATGTGTTGCTCCTGCTTGTTAGATCTGAGGCGGTTGGGAAAACCATGTCATCACGTTACCTCTTCTCCGAAGAACGGTAGCTGACGATGAACCTCAAAAAAAGAGAGAGTGCCATGCACTCTCTCTTTTTCATATAAATAGACAAGGTTTAATTCAGGACAGATGAGGTGCCTGGAACTAATGCTTCTTGAATCATCGGCAACGTTAAAAACTCTTGAGTATCCATTAGCAGGCGATCGCCCCACAAGTTCTCTTTAAGAAACTCTAGATCTGCATACCGACTGTCAATGCCCAGAGCCGTCTGGCCAGTGGCGATCGCTTCGGATTCTTCGCCCTCTACATACAGAGCGACGGCGATCGCCAAGAGAGGTTCTGCTTCTTGTTCTTCTGTGAGTTCAGCGGCCTCCTGCCAATGGTCAATCGCATCATTGCGATCGCCCTTCTCGTAGAGAACCAATCCAATATTGTTAACCGCAGGCCAAAAAGTGTCGTCTATATCAACCGCTTTCTCATATTGATCAATGGCATCGTTGTATTGTTCGAGCATGAAGTACGTATTACCAAGGTCAAATAAGGCACCGGGTACACCTGGTGCAAATTCTAAGCCCTGTTCTAGAGCTTCCGCTGCCTTGCTAAACTCACCTAAACGGAAATAGACCGACCCAAGATCAAAGAGTGCAGCCGGATCTTCGTCATCCAGTTCACGTGCATTCAAAATTGCATCGACCGATTGCTCATAGTCTTCCATCTGAAGGTAAAGCCGCCCCAACAATAGCCAAACCTGTGGAGAGTTGGGTGCCAACTGAGCAGCCAGCGTTGCCCGTTGCAGGGCTAACTCGAATTGCTGAAACTGGGCAAGTTGCACTGCTTCCTGCGCTAAGAACAAGCCTTGTTGCTCCATTCTCTCAGCGTCAAGCTCAAGGACATGGGGCGCAAAAACCTGACTCATTGCAGGTTGCGACATTCCCCACAAACTAGCTGAAAGCAGAACCGACAGAAGAGAAAAGCGCTTATACACGGCAACTCAGTAATTAAGGGACAAAAAGGCGATCAAATTGCAGAACCATGGACAGTGGAAGAGATGTCATCGAACATAGCGTCAACCACTCTAATCTCCGTGCATGGCCTGACGCAGGTTCGCAACGTGAAGAATCGATGCCTCTTGGATAGCTTAAATCATCTTCTGGATGATTGACGACTGATCGGGAACATGGCCCAAAGAAATGACCCAAAGAATAAGAATGCAATTCTAATCTGATTAAGAGTTGCCGACTCCTAGAATCCCAGTGGTGATGGCTATGTTTATTTACATCTCCCTAGGTAAGCATCAGCGTGAGACAGACCTTTATGAACGCAGCAGACTTTGATCGTAAGTTTGATGAGAGAGAGGTAGACATTACGCATGATCTGGACTGGAATGATCTGGACTGGAATGATCTGGACTGGAATGATCTGGACTTGTCTCAGATAAAGCACCCTGGATACAGTAACAAACAGGGCAATATGGAGTTTTCTCTTGGAATGATTGAGGCTCTTGATCGAAAAGTAAATCCCCTTGATGTTAGCCACCAATCACGCATTAAAGGGTGATGTCACTGAGCGCTTAACTGCTTAGTGACATCACCAGATTGAAACAAAGCAGCTAATGACAGGGCAGGACAGGACAGGACTATAAACAGGGCAGGACTATCAATGGTTGTATGGCATGATGTAGGCGATCGCATTTATCAGGACATGGCAACAGCGCAAGAACAACAGGCTCGACTGCGAGTTTTGGTGGCGATCGCCCAAGCAGATGGAGACGTGCAGCCGAAAAATCAGGCGTATTTAGAACGAGCGTTGAAGGCGATCGCCCCACACTCGTCTTTGACACTCGACCAAATGCTGCAAGAGAAGCCTAGTCTCGACTCCTTGTTGGCTACGATTACGACTCCTGAGCTTCAGCAACGCATTTATTACGATGCCGTGAATCTGATTGAATTTGATGGCATCACAGCAGCAAAACAACAGCTCCTTGAACTCATTTGCGCCACCTTCAACATTCCAGCAGCATCCACCAATCCAGCCATAGTTCCTGAGGCTGATCCAAATCAAGCGATTGACCAATCCTCAACTTTCCTGGCAGACCAGAGCATCATTGTCGGAATGCGTCGCATCGTGGAGCATAGCCATCAAGCCCGTCGCCTGGTATTCGATTATGCCGTCGGTGTTGCTATCGTCGGGCTGATTCCCGGAGGGCGATTGTGGCCGATTCAGGTGCTGGCGATCGCCCTGTTGCTGATCAAAATGATGCGAGACATTCGGTTCCATTGGGGTTTCCCAAAAGGGCCAAGTCTTGATGTCATCCTCGGACATCTTTCAAGAGGAATGAGTGCCTTGATCATGACGGGAGTCGCGTGGCTCTGCCTATTTATCCTCAGCCTCCTGCTTCCATCTCTGCGTGGACTCGCCTTGGCAATATCAGCGTTCACCTTGGCCTGGAGCTTAGGTCAGATGACGAACCACATGTGCCTAAATCGCTGTCAACGCGACACAGACGCACTCGAAATCATTGCGATGCAGCAGGATGGCGATCGCCGACAGACGAAACGTTGGCTGTCCCGACAAGGTGTTGTGTCACCATGGCAACAGATTCGATCCTGGCTAAACATTCGGCGCTAATCTACGTTGACAACCAAACACTTTCAGCAATGGCGGACAGGGCATCCGTCATTTTTCAATGCAGATGGGCATGTTTCATGACTTGGAAAATGTCTCAAAATTGCAACGAAGAAATGAGAATTTGGGGCGCGCGTGGCGCGCCCCAAATCCTGGTTCCTCTGCAACGTTTGCCAAGTTATGTGTGTTTCCCAAAGATGTCGTTGCCTTGAGATTTCTCTGCGAAACGACTCCGTTTCACGTAGCCCTGGGGGATAGCCCCCTCTTGGGGGCTTTGAATAACGTGAGATAGTCTCTAGACCTGGGGTAGATGCTCTGTGAGAACGCCCCCCAAAAACAGTTCCGAACATGTGACCGGATTATGACGTTCAGCCGAAGAACCTTATTGCTTGCAGGGCTAGCCGCTGCGGCAACGACTCGATTAACCACAGACCATCTCAGAAACCAGACCGTTCAGGCCAAACAAACAGCGCTAGAGGATCTTGCACGGCATCAAGTGGATACAGAAGCCATGCTCGACCAGGCATTCTCTGGCGAGGGTGCGGCACTTGATGAGATTCGAGAAATTCGCACAACCATTCAGTTAGCTCGTCCGACAGAACCCTATCATCGCCACATATCGAAACGACTCATTCACTGCAACAAACTCACGACAGAGCAATATGTCAAAGGAAAAATTGAACCGGATTACAACGGCTCTATCCGCGAGTTACCCAGTTACGACAAGACGCTATCAACCTACACCCAAATCGGAACATTAATTGGGGAAGAAACCGACATCACCGAACATGTTGAAGTGACGCTTCCCAGCGAAGATGAATTAAATACGCTTCCATCTGCATTAAGCCACCAGGTCAGACAAGCCGAAACAACCCTAACGGATACCGTCAGGGAAATGGTCAAGCTGAGACGAACGGTTCCGGTTTATTTCGGGTTTGTGTTGGCATCGGAGCAGCATTCCCTCATCCTTTTGCGTGGAACTCAACGCAGAAGAGAGTGGTTGACAAATCTTTCGGTCATCCAAAATCCGTATCGGCTCTATCAAGATGACCGTGTCTTGGAATCGACCCTAGACTACGGACTAGTGCATGTGGGATTTGCATCAGCGTATCGTGAGTCCTTTCACTCGTCTCTGATCGCTCTGGCGCGTCAACTCAACCCAGCTCTGCCCTGTTACGTATCGGGTCATAGCCTGGGCGGAGCATTAGCAAGCATGGCAGTTCTTGATTTGGCATTGCATCTGCCAGAATTGCGATCGCAGCTCCAACTCTATACCTATGCCAGTCCACGGGTCGGAAATCCTGCATTTGCCAACCTCCACAGCCAACTGATTCCCAACAGCTATCGCATCACGAATGTGGCTGATATGGTGCCACTGGTGCCGCCCACAAAACTAGGGGCCGACTACGCCCATGTCGGGCAATCATGGTCATTCCTGTCGCAAAACGGAGACGTGCTACCGAATCATTTGATTGAAGTGTATCGCCATGCCATTCATCAAGAACTAGAAACACAAGATGATATCGAGTATCGCAACCTCAGCATCATTTGAATTTGCAGGGGGAATCATTAGGTGATGACCGTGGAAGGGCGATCGCCTATTTCTAACCTATGCCAACTCCCAATTCCTCCAACACGAACCCACACCCCATTCATCCACCCTATCTGCGGTACCTTAATCGAGGCATCCTAACACTGATTGTCCTAGAGGTTGGGTTGGCGATCGCCTATTTATCAACCTCGTTGGTGAATGGTAACGCTCCTGATTTTCTCGATTTCAACGGATTACGAACCCTTCCGTCCCTAATCCAAGCGTTTCAGCTATTCCTCATCGGGGCGATCGCCCTCCTATTGCTCGTTCTTAGCAGACAGCTGAAACACAACCTATCCTGGCCGTTGCTATTGTTCATTACAATCTTGTGCTGCTTTGGCGGGCTAGACGAAGTTCTCAAGATTCACTTGGCACTTAAACAATTCAACTGGAAAGGCATGTACTTAGGTATCTTGACGGCGATTCCAATTCTCTGCTGGAAAGACTTGGTGCGACTGTGGCGATCGCACCGAGATGTCGTGCTTTGGATTGCCATAGGCATCAGCGTATTTGTAGCAGGAGGGTTTGGCGCAGAGTATTTGAAAAGTGGTCTAACGACCCTGTTTTCCGGTAACGTTTCCGAAACAACATTATTCACACTGGAGCAGACCCGCACCACCATTGAGGAGTTATCAGAGCTAATCGGAGAAACGATCACTGTCTATGGCATCGGACGGTTCACGATCCGATTTATTCCTGTAAGACACCCCTCAATCATCGAGTTCCCCAACTCAGACCAGAGTCGTTAAAATATTCCTTATAGCATGGGCGATCGCCCATCAACCATGCACACTATAGGTACGTTTGAGCGTCCACAGGTCAAGAACTATGTCATCAACCGCTACGCCTCCTCAAGATCAGACCACCGAACAGAATCTGGATTCCAACAAGCAAGGAATGCCTGTCACCATCATCACGGGTTTTCTAGGAAGTGGAAAAACAACACTCCTGAATCACATTCTGACAAATCAAGAAGGGCTAAAAACAGCGGTACTGGTCAATGAGTTTGGTGAAATTGGCATTGATAATGACCTGCTGATCACCACAGGGGATGACATGGTCGAGTTGAGCAATGGCTGTATTTGCTGCACCATCAACAACGACTTAATGGAAGCCGTCTACCGAGTCCTAGAGCGCGAAGAACGAGTCGATTACCTTGTGGTAGAAACAACTGGACTCGCTGATCCGCTACCCGTTGCGTTGACATTTTTAGGTACAGAGCTGCGAGACCTAACTCGGCTGGATTCAATTGTGACCGTTGTAGACTCCGAAAACTACAGCCTTGATTTGTTTAATAGCGAAGCCGCGCAAAATCAAGTGGCTTACGGTGACATCATTCTGCTAAACAAAGTCGATTTGGTCGATCAAGACAAGATTGATTACTTGGAATCGAGCATTCGCAAAGTTAAAGAAGGTGCCCGCATCATCCACACGACTAAGTCACAGGTGCCTCTACCGCTGATTTTGAGTGTAGGACTGTTTGAGTCGGATCAATACTTTAGCGAGAGTGCCGACAGCGATGGTCACGATCATGATCATGACCATCCAGAACATGTTCACGACGAACATTGCGGCCACGACCACCACGATCATGACCACCACGATCACGGGCACCACAATCATCACTCTCATCACTTAGAAAATGATGGATTCACCTCTTTATCCTTTGAGAGTGATAAGCCCCTTGCCATTCGAAAGTTTCAGTATTTCTTGGACAACCAGCTGACTGAAAACGTGTTCCGTGCAAAGGGCATTATGTGGTTTGATGAAAGTCCAAAACGCCACATTTTTCATCTCAGTGGCAAGCGCTTTACGCTAGACGACGAGGAATGGAACGACAAGCCTCAGAAAAATCAACTTGTCTTCATTGGCCAAAATCTGGATCACGATCTGTTGCGATCGCAGCTTCAAGCCTGTGTGTGTACGCCAAAAGCAAACCGTGGGCAAGGATTCGGCAAGTAAAAAGTTACTGACCAATAATTAAACGTTCCCTTCCAAATCCTGTGCCGCCCGCTGCGCGCGCGGTACAGGATTTGGGTTTTGGTCCAGGTACTTACCAGATGTTTCATGGCAACTGGGGCAGCGCCTACCATCACCACACGGCTGTACGACCGCACTGTACTATTGAACGGTGTTAGGTTCTATTTTCCAGTCATGTTATGGATAGTTCCTCTGTCCAGCGGCTCTTATGCTTGAGCAATGGTCACGGAGAAGATGCGATCGCCATTCGCATTGTGCGTGCGTTGCAACATTGTTCCTCCTCCATTGATATTGTGGCGTTGCCCATTGTGGGTGAAGGCGATGCCTATGAACGTCACAACATTCCAATTGTTGGGCCAGTGAAGACGATGCCGTCAGGAGGTTTTATTTACATGGACGGCAAACAATTAGCTCGCGATGTTCAAGGCGGCTTGCTGTCCCTAACGCTGACTCAACTCCAATTCGTGCGACAGTGGGCCAACACTGGCGGGAGTATTTTGGCGGCCGGAGATATCGTGCCGCTTCTGTTTGGGTGGGCAAGTGGTGCCCCCTATGCCTTTGTGGGAACTGCAAAGTCTGAGTACTACATTCGGGATGAGCAGCGTTTACTGTCACGATCATCCTGGTTTGAGCAATTTGAAAGTTGGTCGGGTTCTGTTTATTTGCCATGGGAACGATGGCTGATGCAACATCCTCGATGCAAAGCAGCATTTCCCCGAGACACCCTCACGGCCAAAATCCTCCAACAATGGCCTATCTCTGTGTTTGATGTCGGCAATCCAATGATGGATGATTTGGACCTGCGTCATAACGCCAATGCACCAAAGCTTGCCCAAGCAGCAGAATCTGCCACCCGCACCATTGTGTTGCTTCCTGGATCACGCATTCCAGAAGCCTATGCCAATTGGACTCTCATTTTACGTAGCGTGCAAAGTACTGTTCAGCAATCGAGCGATCGCCCACTTCTATTCTTGTCGGCGATCGCGCCTAGCCTTGACGTTGCGTCGCTCTCCGCATCCCTTCATCAACAGAACTGGCAGTTGACTCCCGATTGTGAAACCACTGAAAATTCAACATCATTGCACACCTTCACCCAAGGCATTCATACCCTGATGTTGGTTCAAGCAGGCTTTACGACCTGCATTCATTACGCAGATGGGGCGATCGCCATGGCAGGAACAGCAACAGAGCAATTTGTGGGATTAGGCAAACCCGCTTTCATTCTTCCAGGAAAAGGACCACAATTCACTCCTGCGTTTGCCGAAGCACAGACACGGTTGCTGGGGCCATCGGTGATTTTGGTGGATGATCCAAACACGATGGGTGCATGTATCGATCGCGTCTTCAACGAGCCAAAACAACTTCAGCGAATTCAGAGCAATGGACACCGCCGCATGGGGAAATCAGGAGCGAGCGATCGCATTGCCCAAATCTTGCTCCAGCAATTTGGATGGGAGCGATGAGTGCTGCTGTTGCCATGCGATAGGTAGCGATTTTCAGCCAAAACTTACTCAGGGTATGCATTGCAACACACCTTTTTTATCGGTAGATCTTAAGGGCGATCGCTTTGCAACGCTGCCTCAATCGGGTCAAAGTCAGTGGGGAAACGAGTCCCTTGAGGGTCGTAATCGGCGTCGGTGAAATCTGCACCCGTTAGGATTGCATCCTGTAAGTCAGTGCCAATCAACATGACTCCACGCAGATTGGCATCCGATAAATTGGCTCGTTGCAAAACGGCATAGCTTAAGTCTGCACCACGCAAATTTGCACCGCTCAGATTGGTCCCTGACAGATCAGCGTAGCTCAAGTCAGCCCCTTTCAGATTGGCACCCTGGAGATCAACATGGGTCAGATTTGTGCCAGAGAAAGCTCGCTCTCCTGTGGCATAGGCTTGGAGTAGGTCATCAACGGTCTGAGCCTTAGAATTTGGAGTACGTTGCATTGTCGGTTAACCCTACTGTTTAATAATGAGCTGCAGGACAATCAATCATCAGCTTTGTAAAAACGCCTTAGCACGTCAGAAAGATAGTCCCTTAGCTAAGAGCGTCATTATTTCTAACGAAGGACAATTTAAAAACCTCTGAGATATGTTGGTGGTGGGGGGGGTGGCCCCCCCCCCAAAAAAAAATACAGGGGTATGTGGGAAACCAAAAAAAAAAAGAGAGAATAAAGACCGGGGAAACAAAACCAAATAAAAAAAAA
>JBCCWF010000171.1:0-12129 GCA_039194035.1 Cyanobacteria bacterium P01_E01_bin.6
CCCTTTGCGTCCGATAGACTCGAACGAGAAGCAGACATCAATCTTCATGCCCAGACACAGCAATAGACTGGTGAGAGGATTGTGGCTGAACTCAACATCGACGCTAACCGCATAGTCTTCATCATCAGCAACGATGTACTGATTTTGCTCAGGGGCGACCGTTTTGTCAGTGTCGTCGCCTGCGCCTGCGAAGCGAAGGTTGCAAAGAGTAAAGAACACAGGACCGATGATGTTCTTTGAGTAGGTCTCTGTTGCGCCAACTTGAGCATGGGGCTGGCTACCAACTTTTTTGATAGTTTGCTCAGACATGAATTAAACTCCTGGGTTGAATCGTTATGAAAGAACAAGTCCGGGATATGCGAACAGACGTCATGTTGCGCGATCGCCAATCTTGTTCCTGTACATTCACATCATGGCAAGGCGCTTAAGCATTGTGCAGTACCCATCTCGGTACTTTTACCTTGAGCATGAAGCTGTAGGAATAGCAGCTCGATCGTTGCATCCGTTTCGGTAAAGCCTGATGAGGCATCGCTATCTAGTACGCTGCCATTTTTGTTTTGCAGGATGCGGATTCTCGTTTCCAGCCGGAGTCTGGGAAGCAGATGATTGACCCTTCATTGATCTCCTAACAGAGTGATCTCCTAACAGAGTACTAGCCATTACAAGGGTGTTGTGAACATTCACGCTCCAGAGGCATTTTGGCATCAGAACACCCCTTCTCTTGCTCCGAACCATATCGACAAGTAGGTCTTAATCCTAGGCTCATCTGATATTGTCGATAGTGACGACCCTTATTCGTGGTCTCTGCTGTCATGCAGAGTGTCATCATGGTTGGATTTCGTAGCCTCAGTATCAAGTCAAAAATTCAATTGATGTTGCTGTTTGTCAGCCTCATCTCCATTCTGTCCATTAGTTTTTTGGGATGGAGTTGGGCTAGGGCAGAGCTAAAACACAACATTTTTGACCACCTTACGAGTGTTCGAGCATCAAAAGCCTATCAAATCGAATCATATTTCAAGACTCTCAAAAATCATGTGGAAACTCTCTGTGAAGACCGCATGGTTGTTTCAGCCATGCAAGAGTTTGATATGGCCTATGACCAACTCAATCAGACTTTGATTTCGACGGATTGGGATAATTCGATTCGCGACTATTACACTCAGGATTATTTCCCACGCTTAACTGAACGCATTTCAGGGATCCCTAATTACGAAACCTATGCTCCTAAAGAGCCAGCAGCGCGCTATTTGCAATATCACTATATTGCGGCCAACCCTTATCCAGTGGGAGAAAAAGATGCCCTCAAAAATGCTGGGGATGGCAGCGTCTACAGCGCGATTCATAGCCGATATCATGCTCTCTTTCAAAACTTGACTCAAAAATTTGGGTATTATGATTTCTTCTTAATTGATCCCCAGAGGGGAGATATTGTGTACTCCGTATACAAAGAAACGGATTACGGAACCAATTTAGAACATGGGCCCTATGGGCGAAGTAATTTGGCAGAAGTCGTTGCCGCTGTTCGAGATAATCCTGATCGGGGAGCGATTCAAATTGCTGATTTTAAAGCCTATAAACCGTCCTATGCATCTCCTGCTGCCTTCATGGCTGGCCCCATTTATGATGGGCCAACCTTTGTCGGCATTTTGGCGGTTCAGATGCCTGTGAATGAGATCAATCAGGTGCTCACGGGGAATCAGAACTGGCAGCGGGATGGATTGGGCGAGTCTGGAGAAACCTACTTGGTAGGCCAAGATTATTTGATGCGTTCTATGTCGCGATTCTTGATTGAGGATAAAGCGAACTATGAAAACGCACTCCGATCAATTGGAACACCGAGCCGTACGATTCAGCTGATTGACCAACTCAATACATCTATCCTCTTACAGCACGTTAAAACTGAGGCTGCAACAGATGCGATCGCCGGCCAAGAAGGGACACGCATTACCGAAGACTATCGTGGTATTCCCGTTCTGAGTTCCTATGCTCCCCTGAGTCTGCCAGGGCTAGAGTGGGTTGTTTTGGCCGAAATGGATTTGGCAGAGGCGTATCAGCCTGTTTATTCACTTCAAACCTACCTGCTGATTTCAACTGTCATTTTGGTGCTAGCCATTACCTTTATCTCTAGTGTTTCGGCCGCTAACTTTGTGAAACCGATTGATACGCTGATTGACGCCTCGCGTAAGGCTGAGCTGGGTCAAGAAGGGGCAGATATTGTGTTTGAATCCGCAGATGAATTTAGTGAACTGGCCAGTATTTTTAATACGGCTGTGCGAGGCATGCGTCAGCAAATTCATGTTGCTGAGCAACGATACCGTGAAACCGAGAAAATTCTTCAGGGATTATTGCCTAGTAACGTTACAGAGCGCATTAAGCGAAATGAAACCACGATCTCGACCCAGACCCAACAAGTGACTGTTTTGTTTGCAAAGATTGTAGGGTTAGGGACATTAGCTGAACTGCAAACAGCTGGCGACATGAGCCAGCTTTTAAATGACCTGTTGAGGTCGTTTAATGAAGCGGCGCAGCGCTCTGATATTGAACCATTTAAGTTTGCCAGCGATCGCTATATTGCAGCCTGCGGACTCACGAAGCCACGGCTCGATCATGAAAAGCGAATGGTGGATTTTGCCTTAAATTTGCTGGATCGAATGCAGGGCTTTAATAGCAATCATCGAACCCGTCTGAGTTTGCGAATTGGGATTCATACTGGAACCGTAACAGCCGGAATTCTTGGGACTCAGTATGTCAGTTATGACCTCTGGGGGAATCCTGTGGCGATCGCCAGTACATTGATTGATGCTGCTGAAGCAAACAGCATCATCACAACCGAAACGGTGCGCGATCGCCTGAAGGATTTGTATAACTTTCAACCGGGGACGAGTATTGCCTTTGAAGATCAAGCAAAAATCGAAACCTGGATATTACGCAAAGGCGCTCTTACGGATCTCATTGGGGAGCTGACCAGCGGACTCTCAGATGAGAATCTGTCTGAATTTTCTCAGGACTCTCAGGGGAAATCTGCGTCGTCTCTGTCGTCAGCGTCAGCATCTGATGTCGCGGGAAAAACCATGATTACTGATTTCGCGGGAGATTTGGGACTCGAAGGATTTGACGTCTAGGTGTCTTGTGACTGACAGTATTGCTGGGAGTCTGACTCGATAGTATTGCTCGATAGTGTTAAATGATGAGCATCGGTGTTCTGATTCGGGTTTGATTCAGCAGGGATTCGATAACAGGCCGAATTAGAAAGTAACGTCAAAATACGACGGGTGGAACGATGGAACAGACACAAATCATGTGGGCGGTGGCATTGGTGGTGGGATGTCCTGCCGGAACAATTACACTCGGCGAAATCGTGTCTCGTCTCCGTCGAAATAACAATCCTCTGTCCGAGCCGCTTCAAATCGCGCGAGTGTTTGTTGTGCCGCCTCTCGCGATTCTGCTGGTCATGCTCCAGTTACTGCATTTTTCTCCATCAGATATCGCCATACAAGTGGTGGCCACATGGTTGGGTATCGCTGTTATCTATGAGGTGCTTTCATGGATCAATGCTGTTGTCGTTTCCGGCGATCGCCCCTATCCATGGCAAATTGATGTCCCCAATTTGCTCTTTCAAGTTGCCCGTGGATTTGTCGTGCTGAGCGTGGCATCCTATCTACTGGCCACTGTCTGGAACGTTGATCTCAGTAAAGTCTTTGCTGCGTTAGGCGTTGGGTCGCTAGTCATTGCGCTTGCTTTGCAAGATACGCTCAGCAATCTCGTGTCTGGATTTTTGCTTATTTTTGAATCGCCATTCAAAGTGGGTGATTGGGTTCGCGTCAAAGATTTGGAAGGCGAAGTATTAGAAGTGAACTGGCGGGCCGTGCGACTTAAGACCCGTGAACGAGACGTGGTGATCATTCCTAATGGCGTGCTTGGAAAAGAAACGATTTACAACTACACGTTGCTGGATCCGCTCCACGGCGATCGCGTTACCTTTACATTCTCCAATGATGAGGCTCCCAATCGAGTGATCCCTGTGTTGAAGGCTGCGGCGATCGCCGTGGAGGGTATTTTGCACGAACCAGAACCGGAGGTTCGTCCCCTTCAATTTACGGATTATCAGGCGGAGTATGAGGTGCAGTATTACATTGCGGATTTCACCCATGCGGATACCATTCAGGGACAATATATCACTAACGTCTATTACGCCTCGAAACGTCATCGATTGGCCAAGCCTGTGCCATCGGAGAAACATTATCTCTTGCGCCACGACACTCTAGATTATGAGAATGATTTGCCAGATATTTTGAATGCTCTTGTGGCATTGCCGATTTTTCGAACCCTTGACCAAGATGTACTCAATATCTTGGCCCATCAGGCAGAGGTCAAATATTACGGGGTAGGAGAATCCGTAATTCAAGCCGGAGATTTTGATGCGGGCATCTGCATTTTGCTTGGAGGACAGGTCATGCTCTCAGCCCCTAGTCGCGACAAACCAGCATGCTTAATTACCTATCTTGAAACAGGCGATCTCTTTGGAGAAATGGCACTCCTGCGCAATGAGCCGAGTTGGGTCTCAGTGACGGTGTTGCAGGATGTTCAGGTGGTTGTGCTGAGCGGTGATGCCGTATTTTCTGTTGCCCAACAACATTCTAATTTTGCCCTGGAAATGAATCGATTCATTGAAGAACGAAAAAAGATGGTGCAACGAGCAACGGAATCTGGGACATTGGCGAGCGCCCCACAAGGGTAAGCACAGTATCGGCAGAGTGTCCGTGGGCATGTTTTTTGAGCACGATTGTCTCGAAGCGAACGCCAAGCTACTTAAAACTCATCTATTTTGCGTATTTGGGTGGTTGTCCCCTGCCTTCGGCAGGAGACAACCACCCAAATAAATAGCTAACGGCTTATCAAGAAACATCTTGGAATCCAAACGGAGGTATAAACCTAGATTAAAGTTTCATAGCAAACTCCCGTTATGGAGTAGACTGCTGCTAGTTTGAGATCAGAGCTAAGTGTTTATACGCAACATTAACAGCTCCTTTAGGATGAACGCCTCGGTCAGTGGATGCCTCTCCCCTTGTTATTTTGATCACGTACTGATTGACCATGCCATTGAATAGGCTGAGATCTCGATTTATTTGGTCAGATGGGTTGCCATTGCGCGGGCTGCTTATTGCACCATTTGTAATTCAAATTATTGCAGCAGTTACCTTAGTTGGAGCGCTTTCATTTCGAAACGGACAACGAGCTGTTAACGATCTTGCATCCCAGCTACAGGCTGAGATTACTGCGCGCATCACCCAGCAGTTGCAAGGGTATGTCGCCATTCCTCATAACATCAATAAAATTAACGCCAATGCCTTTGCTCAAGGTGATGTCAGTGTTCGGCAGCCTGATGGAGAGCATTTATTTTGGCAACAGGCAAAAATATTCCCAAACACAAATCTGATCTACTGTGGAGCTGATCAGGACGGGTCTTTGCTCGGAGTTGGGCGCAATGTGGAAGATCGATCTCTGGAAATGGTGGTCTACAACCAAGCTAGCGATCGCTTAGGACATTACTACGCACTCGACAATCAAGGAAAGCAACGCTATTTATTGCGCGAGGGGACAAAGCCGTATGATGCTCGTGTGCGGCCGTGGTACCAGGCTGCAATAGAAGCGAGTGGGCCAACATGGAGTGATATCTATCTCGATTTCGATACCCTTCTCCCAACGATCACTGCTAGCTTACCCGTCTATGACGAGACAGGAAATCATATCGTTGGTGTTTGTGCGACCGACTTCATTTTGCCAGAAGAGATGAGCCGATTTCTCAAAACACTGGAGATTGGTAAAACAGGCGAAACGTTCATTATGGATCGCGAAGGCGACCTGATTTCAACGTCCTTTGAAGAGGATTTGCTGGCAGGCCGAGGCTCTACATTACGACGCATCACCGCAGATGAAAGTAAAAATCCTCTGATTCAGGGCACCGCCGATCACTTGATGCAAACCTTTGGATCGCTTGATACTATTCAACAGTCGCAGCAGTTTTCTTTTCAGCTCAATCGACAACGCCAATATGTCGAAGTCTTACCCTTCAACGACAACAACGGATTAGACTGGCTCATTGTTGTGGTGATCCCTGAAGTTGATTTCATGGCGCAGATTAATTCGAATGCACGCGACACAGTTGTGTTATGCGTTGCTGCGTTGGCGATCGCTACATTGTTCGGGATTATCACTGCTCGGCGGATTACACGCCCCATTGTCGTGATCAATAAAGCAGCTGAAGACCTAGCGAATGGAAACTTGACTCGGCAAGTTGTCGTAGAGGGAGCACGAGAACTAAAAACGCTAGGGCAGTCATTCAACATCATGGCTCAGCAGCTCCACCAATCTTTTGATACGCTGGAAACCCAAAATCAAAATGTAACGGCTGCTAAAGAGGCTTTAGCCCAGGCCAACGAACAACTTGAGGCCGTGTTAAATGCAGTTCCAGGCCCGATTGCCTGGGTCAAGACTGACGGCACCTACATTGGGGTGAATCGAGTCTTGTCGGAACACTGGAACATTGAATCGGATGCGTTTATTGGGAAGCCAGTTGGCATCATGGAGAAGCAATCTGCGCTGACAGAGTTTATGGCGCAGTTTCTAACGGGAACCACGTTGGCGACGTCTCAAGTTGTGGATGTCCGTCGTGATGACGTTCAAACGTCTTATCTCGTGGCGGCTCAAAAATATCAGCGTGGAACGGCGGCTGTTTTTGTTGGCATCGACATCACGGATCGCAAGCGAGCCGAAGAATCACTCCGCCAAAGTGAAGCCACTAATCGAGCACTGATCCAATCCATTCCTGATCTGCTGATTCGAATGAAAGAAGATGGCACGTATCTTGACATCCTCTGTAGCGAGCGTTTGGCTATCCATGATCAGCGCAAATTCCAGGTTGGGGCGAGTGTCTATGATTCTCTTCCCGTCGAATATGCAGATCTTCGTATGAAGCATGTTCAACAGGCTCTGGCGACTCAATCCATGCAAATGTATGAGCAGCGTCTTGTTGTTGATGGTGCTGTGCAGGCAGAAGAGGTGCGGGTTATTGTGACTGGGCACGACGAAGTGCTGGTCATTGTCCGTGATATTACCAAGCGAAAGCAGGCTGAAGAGTCGCTTCGCATTGCAGAAGAAAACTATCGCAGTATTTTTGAAAATGCCCTGGAAGGTATTTTCCAATCCACACCAGAAGGCTATTTTTTGAGCGTTAATCCGGCCATGGCTACGATGCATGAGTATGAGTCAGCAGAAGACATGGTGGATTCAATCAATGACATTGGTGCACAAGTTTATGTGCACACTCACGATCGTGATGAATTTGTTCAACAAATGGCTGCAGCTAATGAAGTTAAGGAATTTGAATATCAAGCCAAGTGTAAGCATGGGCGGATGATCTGGGTTCAAGAGAGCACTCGAGCCGTTCGCGATAGCAACGGCGACCTGCTCTACTTCGAAGGCATTGTCCAAGACATTACTCTTCGTAAGCTCCAAGAAGAAGACTTGATGCGGCAATTGCAAGAACTACAAATTGAAATTGACCACAAAAAGCGAGATCGAGAAGTTTCTCAAATTACTCAAAGCGACTATTTTCAAGAACTACGTGAAACCGTCGAACACATTCGATTGGACGATTTTTGGTCATGATCAAACAATGGCTTAGGCTGAACGGTTTAGAAGGATAACGTATCGCCACCATCTAGTCGCATATCGATATTGGCAGACAACACTTCAGCCACCATCGCCTCGATTGCCGCCGTGTTTATGGAGCGTTCACCCTGCCGTTTGATGGGATTTGAGGTCGGGATCAAGCTGAGGGTTCGGTTCTCTTGCGTCAATTTGAAAGAGGAATCTCCTTCATTGGATCGCGCTAACTCAAGATAATCAAAGCTGCATACGTTGATGTATAGGCTTGCATTTGTTACTAACGTTGCCTGATTGGCATCTGCAAACACTTCCAGAACGTGCCCCTCACCCTCATACATTACCTTGCCAGATTGGCAATAGCAGTAACGAACATGACCTAAATCAGATAACAGTCGCTGAATATCTTGCTTATTTACAATAATTCCACTGTCAACAATACAAGGGGCAGGGAAGTTGGTTTCTCCAGAAGGTGCTCGATAACTCATAAATACAAATGACCTAAATCAAGGCATGAACAGCGACTTAGACTTGAAGGATTCAGTAGTAACCATAACAATATTTGATGCATTTGATTAAACTGTACCTAAATTTAGGAATGATCAGCAAGTAAGCATGGGTAAATTTAGCTTGCTTGCATGAGTGGTGCACAAATATTGACTGCATACGTTTTGCTAATTTGTGTAAATGCATCAGTCGCCTGCGTAATGCTTCGCCCAGGGTGTCCTTGATTTTTGTGCTTGCTATGGATAGGTTCACTCACAATGAGCAATTTCCACGACTCAACTTTCAAAAGATATTGATAAGTAAGTCGCTTGGCGTTATTAAACAAAAAAACAAAAACCTGGGGAGCGCTCCGGAGGGGCGCTCCCCAGGTTTCGAGGTTACCGCCGAGCTACTTAACACGCATCCTATCGTCTTGGAGTCACTGTATCGTGAACCTTGTTCTTCAAACGCTCCACGCGTTATGGAAGTCCTGGCTGGGGGCGATCGCCTTTTATACCGTCTTACCGATTCCTCCGAATCTTTCTCTCTCGTTTCAGAAGGTGTCGAGATTAGCTCCCACGATTGGACTGCTTATTGGGGGAATCCTTTGGCTTTTAGACACTATTTTGGTGCGTCTCGACTTACCTCCCCTAACGTGCAGCGCTACATTAGTTGTCCTATGGATTTTGCTGACAGGAGGACTGCACCTTGACGGAGCCATGGATTCAGCCGATGGGCTTGCTGTCATGGATCCAAATCGCCGATTAGAGGTGATGGCTGATAGTCGAACGGGTGCTTTTGGTGTGATGGCCGCCGTGGCCATTGTGATCCTGAAGACCGTGACATTAAGTGATCTGTCTCTCAGTCGTGGCTGGGCAATTCTTCTAGCTGCGGCCTGGGGACGTTGGGGACAACAAATGGCGATCGCCTGCTATCCATATCTCAAGCCCACAGGCAAAGGAGCCTTTCATAAGGCAGCGTTGCCATCTCCATGGGCCTGTATTCCATCGCTCATTGGCCTGCTGGCCATTCACGCCTCGTGGAGTGTGTTGGTTCCAGGAGCCGCCATCATCAGTTCAATGGCTTTTTGTGCTGGAGGGGCGATCGCTTGCATTGTTGGTTACTGGTTTAAAGGCAAGCTAGGTGGTCATACAGGAGATACCTACGGTGCCGTTGTGGAAATCACAGAAACCTTATTTCTCATGAGTTTTATCCTGATAGAAGCAACGATAACGAGCCAATTTAACTCCTAAGTTTGAGGCTAAAGTCAATTGCTTAAGAAATGCTAAGCTTAGCCTGCATCTCTTAAGCAATGAACCAAGATTCTTATGTGCTCAGGCTGGTTTTTAAGCCGGAATTGTGGAGAACTCCTCGCCCTCACAATCCTGTTGAACTTTTCCGGGCTTACGTTATTCAGCCTATCCTCATTCATTGATATCTCTAACTTTTGAATGAGATTCTGAGGGAGAAGATTCAGCGAAACCTAGATCTTAAATACAGCAGAAGTTTTTACAATGTTTTATAGCTTCGGAGATTAATGCCAAAAAAATGTAACGAAAAAGTAAGTGCTGCTACACAGAATCAATATTTTTCGATCAAACTGGGAATGCTATGAAAAGCTGGCTTATCGGTGATATGGTTACTCAACGCCAGTTTGTCAGTTAAATTTTGCAAAATATCACCCTCTGATTTAGTCTTGCACTGTGATCAGCGAAGATATTTAGGCTAAGTTTTTTAAATTTCCATTTAGATTCCTACAGAAGATCCTATAAAACTTAATTTCATAAGGTATTAATTTTGGTCTAAAAACTAATCTCTCATAGTGTGCAAAGAATTCATTTTTGGTTGGCTTCGTATTCAGAAATCAACTCAAATTCTATAACGGCCTAGAGAACATTAGAGAATACCTGGATACTCTAAATTGTGAATATTATGTAGCAGAACTCAGCAGTTTGAGTACGATTATATCCAGGCCTATTTGACTTTAGGACGTACTCAGCATCTTAGCTGGGAAAGCGACCTTTGTGATGAGTAGCGTGATGAGTATTAGAGAGCATGAAAGAGAGCAGTTCAAGCGACCAGAAACAACTATTGTTGATTGATGATGATCCGAACCTCATTCTTTTAGTCAAAGACTATCTAGAATTTAGAGGCTATGAAGTGATAACGGCAGAAAATGGTCGTGAGGCATTGGAAATCCTGGAGCAAGCCGCCCCTGACATGATCATCTGTGATGTCATGATGCCGGAAATGGACGGTTATTCTCTTGTCGAGCATGTGAGAAAGGACTCTCGCATGAATTGGATACCTGTGCTCTTTTTATCTGCAAAAGGTCAGATTCAAGATCGGGTCAAGGGATTGAGTACAGGTGCCGATGTCTATATGGTGAAACCTTTTGAACCAGAAGAATTGGTCGCGCAGGTCGAATCATCCTTAAAGCAAGCGTCTCGTTTGATGGTTCATCAACCCAGCAAGACAGCTGGAGATCCTGTTCACAAAATTCAGGTTCCATTCGATGTAGAACTCACACCAACCGAACTTAAGGTTGTACAGTTTGTGGCACGAGGAATGGCCAATCGAGAGATTGCTGAAGAACTTAATGTTAGCCAACGAACGATTGAAAGCCATGTCAGCAACATGTTGGGTAAAACAGGGCTTCATAATCGAACTGAATTGGCGCGATGGGCTATTGAAAACCAAATGGCCTAAAATCATTGACGCTTCTACTTAAAGCGTTTAATTTTCGAGCCGCAATTTCATTTCATTAAATCAATTCACCTCCACCTACGTCGCTTGAAAGCATTTGTTTCCTTCCGTGCTTTTCTATCGCGAACGGAAGTGGAGGTATTTTATTGAGACAGCGAGCTAGTCTGTATATTCATCTTTTAGGAAAATCCCTAGAGCCCTCCAGACGCAGCATTTCCTGTGCCCTGAAACATAATCCATGACATGAAGAAGTTTGTAATAAAGATCATCAACAGTGCTGTTACAACGGATGTTGTCGTTGATTGGCCAACTCCCTTTGCGCCACCAGTTGTCGTTAGCCCCCAACTTGAGCCAATGACAGCCACAATTACCCCAAAGACGACTGACTTAATAATGGCAGTGGTCAAGTCCCAGGTGTTGACAAAGTTACGAGCTGACTCTAAGAAGACGGAGTGGCTAATGTTGTAAAAACTATCTGCAATAATCAGCCCACCTGTAATGCCTGTTACTAAGGAAAGGATGCTCAAAATTGGCAGCATGATGCAGCAAGCTAACACGCGTGGAATGACAAGATAGTCGATCGGGTCAGTCTTCAGCATCTGTAGTGCATCAATTTGTTCAGTGACAACCATGGTTCCAATTTCAGCTGCAAAGGCTGATCCGACGCGACCTGCGACGATAATTGCGGTAAGAATTGGCGTTAATTCTCGTGTCATTGCAACAGCTAGCACCCCTCCGACGGCAGAACTTGCGCCGAAATTGATGAATTCTCGAGACACTTGAATTGTAAATACCATTCCGACTGTTGCTGCTGTCAGCAAGGTAATGAGGAGAGAGCCTGGACCGACTGCGGCTAGCTGATCAATGGTGTTTTGTCTATGAATTCTGCCTTTGGATAAATGGGTAACAACTTGCCCTCCTAAAAACAACGCAGCCACCAACCGCTGGAACCAGCGATTCAGTTCCGACAAGGGGATAGTTTTACTCAATCGTCCTAGTTCCTTACGTCTTGTGTATGAGTTCGGTACATGACTATCGCATGCACAACTATTGTACGAGGATGATCCTCAGAGCACGATAGTATTCCATGACTTACACAATTTGTATCTGCTATGAAGAACCGTGAACGCCCTGAGTGGAATTAAGAAGGTCTAAGTGTCATGATCAATCTATCTGGAGATGGACATGGCCATTTAGGGATCTGCAAATAAAGTACCTGGACCTCATTAGAACAAAAACCCCAAAGCCTGTGCTGCCCGCCGAGCAGGCGAC
>JBCCWF010000172.1:0-12119 GCA_039194035.1 Cyanobacteria bacterium P01_E01_bin.6
AAAATAAAAAATACCCCCCTTTGGGGGGGGGGGGGCTCCCCCCCCCCCCCCTCTATTGGGACTTTATTTTCTAGCAAGTCCTCAGTCAGTCCTCTTAAGAGGATGTCTTTTAAAGGTAGATCTCTAAAAGTATTTTGTTGGGAGTGATAGTACCGCCCCCACCATCAACACAATAGCTCGGAGTTTTTTAATCTTTATCCCTCAGTAAAATATTTCTGAGCAGCCTGAGGTGATGACAGTGCTAGACGTGACTCATTGCTCATATATTAGACGGGACGTTGGCTAAGTCGGTAGGATAGCTAAGGTGTCACGTTAGTGCTCACGATTACTTTACCTTCCTGCTTTTCAATGCCTAGGCTCATCCTTTCACCTCACCTCTTATCGGAGCTAAATCATCAACACCAGTGTCAGTCAAAGGACGATAACGTTCAAGCACAAAGCTCAGGTGTCAGATACCCCTTGAGTGTGGCTCCCATGATGGATCGAACGGATCGCCACTTTCGATATTTCATGCGGCAAATTACGAAACGCACGCTGCTTTATACCGAAATGGTCACCAGTGCGGCGATTTTACATGGCGATCGCGATCACCTGCTCGGATTTTCTTCAGATGAAAAACCCTTGGTGCTTCAGGTGGGAGGGGATTCTCCGAATGATCTCGCACTATGTGCCCGTATTGCAGAAGAGATGGGGTATGACGAAATCAACCTGAATGTTGGATGTCCGAGCGATCGCGTCCAAAACGGAAACTTTGGGGCTTGTCTGATGGCTAAACCCCAACGGGTGGCAGACTGTGTGGCGGCAATGAAGGCGGCAACGTCACTACCCGTTAGCATTAAGCATCGCATTGGCATTGATGAGTGCGATCGCTACGAAGATATGGCGAACTTTGTGGAAACAGTGGCAACCTCTGGCTGTCGACAGTTTACTGTTCATGCACGGAAGGCATGGCTAAAGGGACTCAGCCCAAAAGAAAACCGTACCGTTCCGCCACTTCGCTACGGAGATGTTCATCGCCTCAAGCAAGATTTCCCTCATCTTTTTATTGAAATTAATGGCGGATTCTGTACTTTAGAGGAAGCTCAGAACCAGTTGCTATCTGTTGATGCTGTGATGATTGGGCGGGCGGCCTACGACAATCCCTATCTGTTTGCTAGGGCAGATTTCGATGTCTTTGGCGCGTTAACTCAACCACCTAATCGGCACGACATTGTAGAGGCAATGCTCCCATACATTGACCGATGGACGCATGAAGGCTTGAAGCTCAACAAGATTACGCGACACATGCTGCAACTTTTTACCGGACAACCCGGTAGCCGTATTTGGAAGCGGATGTTGACGGAAGAGTCTTGTAAACCGGGTGCAGGGGTTCAAGTTGTGAAAACAGCGTTGGCGAATATTCCTGCGTGACGATTTGGGTGTTACTTATGCAGAATACCTAGTGCGGCCTGTTCCCCGATGAAAACAACGACACGGATTCATGCGTTGAAAATCAAGTCCAAATTTTTGTTCGTTTGCCATGTGGCATGTCCATGAGTGGTTAACAAAGCCAATAAACCAAGAGGCATGGCGGGCCGAGGGAAATCCGAACGGTATCCAATCAAACGGTATCCAATCAACTCGTGGCATCATTATCCTTTCTCGAAGACACTGATTGCTTTTGAAAGAAGCTTCTGGTGAGTTAGTTGAAGAGAGCATGTTCATCTAAATCACCAGAAGAGTGTTGTGGGGGCTCTGTATTGGGGGCTCTTTAGATTAATTCAGCCCTGCTTAGTCTAATTTCGATGATCAGAGTGTGTTTAGGCTCAATCTCTCTTGTGATGTAAATCACAGCTGTAACCTAAGCATGATATGTTCTGAGCAAGCGTTGGGGAATTGGATTTTAAGCCGAGATTGTGGGCGTTCCATGTGCTCCACAGTCTCGTTAAGTTTTTCCAGGCCTACGTGATCAGCCAGATGGACATAGTTTTAAGTAGATAGCCATCATTAAACGGATCCTCCCAAATCCTGTGCCGCCCGCTAAGCAGACGGCACAGGATTTGGGGTTTTGGGCTTAATTATGTCCAGGTCCTTAGCCAATAAAACGCAGGAGATCACTGGGAAATAACACAGCCCCCATGTTCGTGATCTATGCTGAAAGCCCTAGGGAATCGTCATGGGATAATCTCCAAAATACGCAAAATGGGTAAGTTTTAGCTTATGCATTACCTCTGAAAGAATTCGGTTGTGTTTTTGGAATAGATTTCTTAGCTTCGTTGCCCAGTTGAATAGCTATGAAACGAATTTTTCTGCAACGGCATCATCATCCAATCCTTCTGAAAATCAGACGTTGGTTGTTTCCATGCATGATTCTTGTGTTGTTGGTGTGGATGGCACGCCCACTGGTGCATCCTGTCCAAGCATCTCAACAGGTAGAGTTCAGGGTTTCTCGGCTTGAGTCTGAAACTCGAACGTTGCGATCGCAAATCAACCAGCTTGAATCGGAACTCAATCGGATCGCACGCACCACAGGACAGTCAAGGCCAGACCCGGTCGTCATCTCTTCCCAAATTGATGATTTTCCATCAATCGATGAATCGACGCCATCATTCGATCGGTTGGCAACCCTCGTTATCGAAACACGGCAGGATATGTTTCTTCTCCAAGAACAGGTTGGGGCGATCGCCGATCAGCTTGGCATTCGTCTCACCAACGAGGAGTCTTGAGGAAACGAGGACAAGAAACCCTGGCTGCCAGGAAACATGCTACCGTTGCTCAGTAATCATTGCTCAGTCACAAAATCGATGCCTCAGTCTCCCCGTCTCATCATCATTGGCCTCGACTGCATGGAGCCGTCACTAGTATTCGATCAGTGGCGGCAGGACTTGCCCAATCTCTCGCGGCTTATGGCCCAGGGGAGCTATGGACGCATGGAGAGTAGCATTCCTGCGATTACCGTTCCTGCCTGGAGCTGCATGATGAGTGGGCGAGATCCTGGAGAATTGGGGATTTACGGGTTCCGAAACCGTCGCAATCGCGGCTATGACAGTATGGCAATTTCAGATGGACGTGCTGTCAAGGTTCCTCGGCTATGGGACATGCTGGGTAATGCGGGGTGGACCGTATCAGCGCTGAGTGTCCCAGGAACCTCTCCTCCTTACGAAGTCAATGGTTCGATGGTGTCTTGTTTCTTGACACCGAGTACAGAAGTTCCTTTCACTCATCCTCCTCAATTGGCAGATGAGATCCGCAGTTGGATGCCAGAGTTCATGCTGGATGTCCCCGAGTTTCGCTCAGAAGATAAGGCTCGCATTCTCAGTAATATCTACACGCTCTGCGACCAGCGATTTACGCTAGCGGAAAAGCTGATTCAGCGCGATCGCCCAGACTTCCTCATGTTGGTGGATATGGGAGTTGACCGTATTCATCACTCGTTTTGGAAGCCAATGGACCCGCATCATCCTGCCTATGAGCCGGGTTCCTCATTTGCCAATGCCATTCACGATTATTATTGCCATGTGGATCAGCGCATTGGAGAACTCCTCAACTACTGTGATAATGAAACGGCTGTTTTAGTGGTGTCCGACCATGGAGCACAACCGCTAATGGGGGGCATCTGCATCAATGAGTGGCTCATCGCTCACGGGTATTTAACGCTCAATGAAATGCCCGACACACCGATGCCATTAGACAAAGCATCAGTGAACTGGAGCAAGACCCAAGTGTGGGGAGCGGGGGGATACTATGCCCGCATTTTTTTGAATGTGAAGGGGCGTGAACCAGAAGGGACGATTCCGCTGTCTGATTATGAGTCGGTACGAGCGCAGCTGATAGAGCAACTTGAAACCCTAACGGATCCCGATGGCAATCCATTGCGTGTGAAGGTACACAAGCCCCAGGAAATCTATCAGCGGGTGCGTGGCGCAGCTCCTGATTTGATTGTGTATTTTGACGATTTGGCATGGCGATCAGTCGGCAGCGTCGGCATTGGCTCCTTTTACACTCGTGAGAATGACACCGGCCCAGATGATGCAAACCATGCGCCCTTTGGCCTTATGATCTTCCACGATCCGCAGCATCCTAAAGATGGACAGGCACTTGAAGACGCACAACTTTACGACATCGTGCCGACGATTCTGCAACGCTACGGCATTGATGCACCCACCGGACTCCGAGGAAAAGTACTCACTATTTAGCCTAGGGCTAATCATGCGTCATCAACTACTGTTATGTCCCTCACGGTTTACTTACAACTTCTTGACAAAATTAGACGTACTGAGATTTTTCTTTGGCTTTATTTAGCCAAAGAAAAATTCTTGGGGTCCTTTTCTAGAGCTCCTATCCCTTGCCCTAATAAAGCCAAAGTATGATTGAGCTATGCTTTTGCTTGATGTGGCAAGGGATTTGAAAAGGGACTCACCCACTTTCAATTTTTACTTAGACGACATAAGGGACTTGCTAGAACATAAAGTACTAAGAGAGGGGCGGCGGGCGTAGCCCCTCTCTTGGGTATCTTTTTTATTTGCAGATTCCTAACGTCAATCAGGCGATGAGCCGATTGCAGGGCGATCGCCAATCATGTACCGTGCCTTCCTCGCTTCAACGTCTAATCTTTCATTAATCAATGTTGGGCAAGGCACCATAGGCCAGAACTTTTTTCCTTAATGAATAAGTAGCTAGCCATAAGTCAACGTAACCTTCCAAATCCTGTGTCGCCCGCTGCGCGAATGGCACAGGATTTGAGTTTTTGGTTTTAATGACGTCCAGGTACTTAATAGAATGGGGAACGTGAGAGTTTATTTATCACGTTCCCCTTTTCTCATGCTTGGGAAAGGGGTTGGGGAGAGAGCAGATCTCCAAAATGACTGCATAACAGAGGTTGTATTCTTAAGTTCATACCAATGCACGGCTGTGCACCCCTACGGTTGGTATATTATTGACCTGAAAATCCCTTATAGCTACCGTTGACAGGACAAATCTCTATGACCTGGCTGAAGCTGACTCGCAAGGCACTCTACCTGATGAAGGGTGGTAAGTATATTGATCGCGTCAATCTACAACCTCACAGCACCCCAGGAGAAACTCGTCTGTCCGTTCCACTGAACTGGTTTCGGAGAGATGATGCCCCCAACCGAATGGCCATTGAACTCAGCGCAAATGAGCCTGAACCCAAGCCGTGCCCTATTCGACCCACGTCCACTTGGCTAAAGCTAACAAAGAAAGCGCTGTATCTCATGGAGGGGGGGCGATACCTAGAGAAAGTCGATGTGCAGCCGCATACCACATCAGGCGAAACCAGATTAACAGTTCCGTTACAGTGGTTTGATGGGCAGCGGGCACCTCGCCGAATGGCGGTTGAACTGAGCGATCGCCAACCAGAACCCTCTCCTGCCATTCGGTATCCAAAGACAACATGGACATTGCTGACAAAATCAGCGCTGTATTTAATGGAAGGGGGAGACAGCTTCAAATACCTCGACAAGGTCGATTTGAGTGTCCATAATCGTGCGGCTAGTGAATTTAGAGTAACGATGCCGCTGGAGTGGTTTGCCGATGGCAATGCTCCGAGGCGTATGCTGATCGAACCCGATGAATGTTTACCAGAACCGGAACCACGAGCAACCCGTATTCTGGATGTGTTTAATCGCGTGGTCGCGACCCAAGAATGGAGAGCAACGGTTCGTGGGCCGTTTCGGCAAACATCTCCTCGGTATATCGTGATTCACCACACCGCTGACCGTAATCCTCCTCGTGATTTGTCGCGGCGCACTTTTGACGGAGCGAAGAACTTAGCCCGCAGAATTCAGCGCAGTCACATGACGTCTGTTTCTAACGGCGGATTGGGCTTTACAGACTCAGGTCATAACTTTTTGAACACAACTGGAGGTGTGTTGTTAGAAGGCCGTCATGGCACCTTGAATGCCATTCTTCAGGGTCGGTGTGTGCGGTCAGCCCATGCCCCAAGTGCCAATGATTCACCTGGCATTGAAAATGAAGGATGTTTTGGCACTGGTGCAGGAACCGGGTGTCCGGGGGAGCAAAATGCACGCACACTGCAAATGTCTCCAGAGCAGTGGAATAGCCTGGTTGAGCTGTGTGCTGGGTTATGTAAAGCGTGCAATATTGATCCAGAGTTCATTCGAGGGCATCGAGACTTTTTTCCTACAGAATGTCCCGGCCAATTGTTGTATAACGCCTTAGGCAAACTGCGCGCCGACGTACGCGATCGCCTCGTCAAAGGATTTTAACGAAGTGACGATAGGCTTGGTCTGCAATGGAATCAAGCAGACAGGTAGTGAGATGGCCTGTTTATGCACCACGATTTGCATCAGATTGATTACTGTAAAAATAGGAGCATTCACCATGAGCTGGCTAAAGCTAACAAACGACAAATTACAGCTATTCGAGGGATCGCGAGAATTGGATCACATTTCGACCGAAAAACTGGATGAAGATACGCTTGCCCTCGATATTCCGCTTGATTGGCTACGATCCGACAATGCTCCAACGCAGATGATTATTTCAATTGATCAGCCCTCAGAGACTGATTCATGACTCATGAACTGGAGTGATCGAAAATGGAGATGGATGGTTCTGCTTCTCGCGATGGGGAGCGAAATGGTTCTTGGGTGTGGTGCTGAAAATGTGGAGAGAAACACTGAACAGGGCGATCGCCCTAGCGAACAACTCCCTGAATCAATAGAACCGATATCACCGTCTCCATCCAGTCCCTTGCCAACGAAACCCCCTGAATCTGCGGAACCTTCGTCTGATAATTCTGAGGTGCCGAGAGACGCTGAGTTACCGAACAATTCGACATCTTCTGATGATTCTGAATCTGCCAGATCAGAATCAATCGCCTTGCTTTGCTCTGGCAGGATTCAATCCGGACCAGATTTTACGGCGTATTACACATCCGATGGAGAGTTTAGCCACATCGAATTCGGAACAGCAGAACAGAGCGTTATCTCCGACCTTTCGTTTAGCAAGCAAAATGAGCAAGGCCAAGACATTTGGAGAGGTAGTGCCTTTGGACAAGCGGATGTGACCCTCGTAACACTCTCTGACGAAACAGTGCAAGACGGGGATCAAATATCGGTGAATTATGACACTCGCTGGGGACGGGCAATGTGCCTTGACGCACGCGATAACAGTCCTTGAATCACCTCGCTACTGACGCCTCGCTACTGATGAATCCTGCGGGGTGACTGAAAAAAACGGCGACGAATCATACTCCGTGGCAAGATGAGCAAATGATTGTTCTTTGTGAGGTTGATTGAATTCGACATTAACCTTCACTATCATTGCTCTGGTCTACGTCCCTTTGTCTTATTTTTCATGCACCTAAGCATCCATCCCTTCATTGTTCATAAACGCTTTGCCCTCACAATCAGTCGTGGAACCACCGCCGAGAGCACTAACATCTTGGTTCGCCTCACCCATGACGATATCGAAGGCTGGGGCGAAGCCTCTCCCTTTGCTGTGGGTGGTGCTCAAACTGCCGATATCCTCAGTGCCAGCTTGGAGGCCATCGCACCTCATCTCGCTGACTTCACGCCTTACGATCGCCAGCCAATTGATCACATTGTTGCCTCAAAGGGGATACCTTCTGCCGCTCGCAATGCCCTCGATCTAGCTCTTCACGACTGGATCGGGAAAAAACTGGGCATCCCTTTATGGAAACTCTGGGGGGGCGATCGCACCTCTATCGTGCCAACCTCGGTCACCATTGGCATCAGCTCTCCAGAGGCAGCTCGCGAACGGCTACATCACTGGATGCAGGCGACCGATGTTCGAGCTGTAAAAGTGAAGCTGGGTAGTCCTCAAGGTTTAGATGCCGATAAAGCGATGCTGTTGGCAGTCTTATCCGATGTCCCCAACGATGCCAAAGTGAGCATTGACGCGAATGGGGGCTGGGACTTGGAATCGGCGATCGCCATGAGTCACTGGCTTGCCGATCAGGGCATTACCTACATTGAGCAGCCTCTTCCCCATGGTCACGAAGAAGCCTTACCTTCTCTTTATAAAGAATCCCCTCTACCCATTTATGTGGACGAGAGCTGTTTCACCAGTCAAGACATTCCTGCCCTGACAGGCCGAGTCCACGGGATCAACATCAAATTGATGAAATCAGGCGGATTATCCGAAGCGCTCCGTATGGTTCATACGGCTCAGGCCTGTGGTCTGGGAATTATGTTTGGGTGCTATTCAGATAGCACATTGGCGAATACGGCAGCGGCTCAGCTTGCGCCCTTCGCGACGCATCTTGATCTGGATAGTCACCTAAATCTTGTGGATGATCCATTTGTAGGAGCCACCATGCAAGAGGGACGGTTGATGCCAAATGATTTACCGGGATTAGGCGTGAGAAGAGTGAGTGAGCTGGAAGAGTAACGGCGTGAGCGACTCTAGATCCCTCATCTCCCCTCTCTTCTCCATGCGCGCTCTTCTGTTTCTCCTATGTAGGATTGATGACTAACAGGGCTAAGCTTCTGAGGTATCTTGTCGTTTGTGCTCATGGCGGTACATGATTCTTGAAATAGAGTACAGGCCAGTGCCGAATTAACAATCACAGCGGGGCAGCGTTAAATCGCTGTGGTATAAACCCGACCCCTGATATTCATTGCGCAATATTCATTTCGTTAGTTAGTCAGAACACTATGCATCTCAAATCTCACCACAAAGTGGCAATTCTGCTCCATGAAGGACTGTCGAGTTCCGGAGGCAAGACAGGGATTTCGCTGCTGCGATATAGCGAATTACCGATTGTTGCGGTGATTGATCATGAGTCTGTTGGGAAATCGGTTGTTGAGGTGACAGGCATTCACCGAGATGTACCCATTGTCGGCTCGGTGAATGAGGCATTGGATTACGGGGCAGAGGTTTTGGCGATTGGTATTGCGCCCTCTGGTGGAGCATTGCCTGATGCTTGGTTTCAGGAACTAAAGCAGGGAGTGGCTGCGGGGTTGTCAGTGGTCAATGGACTCCACACGTCGATGGCAGATGATGCGGAATTGATTGCATTGTTGACGGGCGACCAGTGGATTTGGGATGTGCGAAAAGAACCGCCTGGTCTTAACGTGGGCAGCGGAAAAGCGCGATCGCTCTCATGCAAGCGAGTGTTGACAGTTGCAACAGATATGAGTGTGGGCAAAATGTCCACCAGTCTCGAACTTCATCGGGTGTCGAAAGAAAGGGGACTGCGTTCATCGTTTATCGCCACAGGACAAACGGGGCTAATGCTGGGGCATGACGGCGTTCCTTTAGATGCCGTGCGCATTGACTTTGCAGCGGGTGCAGTTGAACAAGCAGTGATGCGCCAAGGTGCCACGAGTGATATTGTGCATGTCGAAGGGCAGGGGTCGCTGATGAATCCTGCTTCGACGGCAACCCTGCCGCTAATGCGGGGCAGTCAGCCCACGCATCTGATCATGGTGCATCGGGTAGGACAAACTCATATTTTGAATTTTGAGGATTTTCAGATTCCACCTCTACCTGACGCGATTCAACTCTGTGAAATGGTGGCATCTGGAGGAGGCACCTTCACAAAGGCAAAGGTATCGGGAGTAGCACTGAATACCTTTGGGTTGTCGGATGAAGAGGCAACGCGGGCGATCGCCCACATCCAAGATGAAACTGGACTCCCCTGCACAGATGCGATTCGCTACGGTGTAGCCCCGCTCATGGACGCAATTATGGCGTCATAAGTAGCGCGGTATGACCAGCGTTTATGCATCTTGAACGTGAATACGCTATACAACCACGCTTCCGAGTGCAATACCTGTGACCAACATGCCAAAGACCAGAAATGGCTGAGCGCTGGCCTGGTATTTCACATCGTTTGCCAGGGGATCACGAAGGAAGTACATATCCTGGAATGTGATTTGAGGAATGATGAACAGGATTAAAATTGTGGCGTAGAGATGCTGGCCGATGCTGATAAGGTAAAGCGCGACTCCTGCTTGGAAAATATCGATCATTAATACACAAATCCAGGATGCGGTTTTGATGCCAAACATCACCGGGAGTGACTGTAGTCCCAGTTGGCGATCGCCCTCCACACTTTTGAAGTCATTAACGACGGCAATGCCCAATCCTGCGAGACTGTAGAACAGGGTCAACACCACAATGGGCCAGGTTAGTTCTCCAAACAATGCCTGTCCTGCCCACCAAGGGAGAGCGATATAGCTAGCACCCAGCGCATAGTTTCCTAACCAGCCATTCTTTTTGAGTTTCAACGGAGGGGCTGAGTAGATATAGGAGAGGAAGGAGCCACCAAGGGCAAGGGCCGTGAGGATTGGGAACGTATGTCCAGCCCACCGATCTAAGAGGAATGCAATTCCAATGCCTGCAAATAGCAATACTAAAATTTGGGCTGCGACTTGCGGTACCGAAATGGCTCCTGATGGAATCGGTCGATACGGTTCATTAATCGCATCGATTTCACGGTCGTAAAAATCGTTTAGCGTCTGGGTATAGCCTGCAAGCAATGGCCCAGAAAACAACATGCAGGCTAGCGCCACCAACACATTTTCCACTGTCCAGGTAAATCGACCAGAGGATGCTGCCCCGCACAACACCCCCCAAATTAAGGGAATCCAGGTGATGGGCTTCATCAACTGGAGACGAATTTTCCAAATCGACGTCTCCCCAGTTCCAGCGCCTTTCATGCCAAGTAACTGGCGTGCTTTCTCTCCGCGTGTATTCGATTCTGCATCAGAGACTGAACTGGAATCTACTGAGTCTGCTGACTGTGAATCATTGGATGGCTGTTCTGGTGGCATGGACTCTGACATGGCTACGATTGAGTATTGATTAGGAGTTTAGTCTAAAATTTCGATAGAAGCAGATGCAAGGAAAGATCGCGAGAGACTGAGCGTGAAAGCATCGATAGGCTAATGATTAGTGATGTCCGGCTGTCACGGATCAACAGACAGCAGCCCATTCATGTCCAAAGGTTTAATTGCCAAAGGTAATGATCAGATAACCATCTTGAAACTTGGCTCCAGCAACAGGCTTGCCTTGGAGAGTTGAAGGGAGCACCACATTTCGACGCTGATCGCCCGCTTCAATCGTTACCTCAGGGCCATATTGAGTGAGCTTGACCTGCTGTTTTGTGAAACCGGGTAAAAAGAGTTTGACCTGGCGAGCCTGTAAATCAACCGTCATCGGAGCAGGTGCTGTTGACGCGTCGTTAAACGATGGCAACATAACAGCGAGGTCGGTCAATGATGTGTTGGATTGACTGGATACAGCGGTGACAGACAGCGGAGAAAACGTATCTCCGACCACCCCAGCATCATAGGCTTGGCTGAGTACAACGCCGCCGACGGTTAGCCCCACTTGCTGAGCGGCTCCCCAAAGGTATTTGGCGGTGGCGATCGCCCCTGGAGCGTTTGTGGTAACAAGATACGCAGCAACGCGCTGAGGATTCGTAACAGCTGCAGTTCCCTGATCAAGCATGTTGTTCGCTTGATTTGCTGGCTGAGATGAAAAGATATCCCCTGACCAGTCCACATTCAACACGGCACTAGCGACAGGTTGAATGAACGGTGACAGGGTTCTGCCCAAATCTGAATTTGCAAAAACTCCTCGAAACCGCCGCAAATACCAGCTGAGAATTTCTGGCATACCAAACATTCGCAGCGTGTTGAGTTGACCATCTCCATCGTAGACAATGACATCGTAGTCACCACTCGCATCATAGTCACGCAGAGCATTCAATGCCAGGGCTTGATCCATCCCTGGCAACACGCCGAGTTCCTGCCCATACACCTCTTTGAAGAATGGAGTTTTGAGATATTGAGCCTCTTGCCGTTTTAGCTCGTCCCAGCTTTTTTCGAGTAGCTTGGCGGTTTGGAGATGCATGACGCTCAAATTTGGAGCGATACTCTGGGGCTGATCGGATAGCTCAGCTCCCAGGAGAATGTCTACGGACGGCCCCACGTCTTGACTCAGGAACAGAACGCGTTTCCCGTCGCTGGCACAGCGATGGGCAGCAGCAGCGGCGATCGCTGAACGATCCGCTTCTCCTTTTCCCAAAAATGTCAGGATCAAGGCCATGAACTCAAATCTCCTGAGAACGATACACAAGTTTTTTGCTGACCGAACCAAGCCGCTGAGAGAGTTGTGCGTCGCAC
>JBCCWF010000173.1:0-12088 GCA_039194035.1 Cyanobacteria bacterium P01_E01_bin.6
GGCTTGAATCGTAGGGGGTATGCCAACAAATGGAAGCATGGTTGTCCGGCTATATGACTCTGCTGTGAGAATCATCCCGCATTTCAATCGTCTGTGACTATCCCGTTTACCCGATTCCCCGAACTTTGCCAAGTCGTGTAGGGCCACTGTCAGCGGTAATTTTCGCGAAGAGAAGCTGAACGCCTTCGCATTAATAGCTAACACGGGAGTCTGGGGATGTTATTCACGATCGAGAGTATTGCCTCAAACGTCTTAGTGGAATAGTTGTTGGCAGCTCGATGAAACATTATTCACTGGCATAGATGCCTCGTTGGCGAAGTTGCTGTACAAAAAATTCTTCTAAGGTAGGCCGTGCCAGATTCATTGAGATAATGTGGGCATCCATCAAATTCAGGCTTGCCATAAAGTCGTGAGGTTGTCCTTTTAGATGTCCCTGCCAAGAATTATCACGCCACTCTAGATCGGGCACCCACTGCTTTAATACGTCTTCTTGTCCACCCTTGACAACAACGTGATAGAGGTCAGCTGTGCCCAGCAATTCCTGAATCGAGCCCACGCAGATCAATTCTCCTTTGGCCAGTACCCCGATGCGATCGCAAATCAGCTCGACATCCGACAAAATATGGCTGTTGAAGAAAATCGTCTTACCTTGTTCTTTGAGCGACAAAATAATTTCTCGCATCTGATAGCGTCCCATTGGGTCAAGTCCAGACATGGGTTCGTCGAGAAACACCACGTCTGGATCATTGATCAATGCTTGAGCCATGCCCACTCGCTGTAACATGCCCTTTGAATATTGTCGTAGCTGTTTCTTTTTTGCAGCTGATTGAGCTAATCCCACGAGTTCTAAAAGTTTGGGAATGCGATCGCGCACAACGGTTTTCTTCAGTTGGAAAAGCCCAGCCGTGTATTCTAAAAACTCCCACCCGGTTAAGAAGTCATAGAAATATGGGTTTTCTGGGAGATAGCCAACGTGGTGTTTCACCGAGCGATCGCCCAATGGTTTGCCCAAGAGCTTTCCTTGGCCCGATGTCGGGCGAATAATACCAAGCAATGACTTGAGGAGCGTTGTCTTTCCTGCACCATTGGGACCCAATAACCCAAATGTTTCTCCAGCAAAGACCTTGAGCGAACAATTCTTCAAGGTCACTAGCTTCTGATTCATCCAGAAACCAGTACGATAGATTTTTTGCAGATTTTGAATTTCAATGACCGCCAAAGCAGGATCAACGGAGGCGAGTTCATGAGAAGACTCCTGAATCGGTGATTCAGAAGATTGAGAGGAAACGGTGGGCTGAGGATTCATAAAAACTGCATCAAGGCACAGCAAGAAAATAACAGCAGAGAGGGCATTGATCCAAAAAATAGTGCTGAGTCGAATTGTTGCTACCGCTCCGTATATTGGGTTGCTAAGTAGATAGTCATCATTCAACGTATCCTCCCAAATCCTGTGCCGCCCGCTGCGCGGGCGGCACAGGATTTGGATTTTGGTTTTAATGACGTCTAGGGACTTAACACCGTGCAGCCACACAACGAATCAATACAACCAGCGATTACTGTCTGTGTCAATGCAACCGTGCCATTTCACTACCTTTAATCATGCCCACTTTTGTGTCAGTCTAAAGCAAGGGCAACTAAAATCATGCTAAAGAATTGGATGGTTTTTGCATGATGCACCAATTGCGGTTTCTCTGAAGGAAATCTACTCCCTGATCATGTGCTCAACTCATGTGCTCAACAGTCACACATAGGCGTTAACCCCATGGATCGATCAAAGATTGTGGCAATTATTACGGGTGCGATCGCCCTTCTCTTGGGTGTTGCTTATTTAGCACTCGTGCAGTTTCTAGATTTTCGCGGAGAGATGATCCCGGCTCCCATTGACGTGCCGGCTCTACTGATGCATACGCTTTCATTTCTAGAACACAATATCTAACCCAAGTTTTTTCAAGTTGACCCTATAAAGATTTCCGTGATCGTTGTTCCACGTGGCTAAGACGAGTTCAGAGGATTTCATAAGGGCGATCGCCGTTGGGTTGGCAGGACCTTCGATACGATTCATTTCATGGCCTGTTTGATCAAGAAGCACCATGTGCCCTTGCTGGTTCATCACCAGATAGCCCCACGGTGCGGTCGCAATGAACTTAGGAATGACCGGCACGGCAAATCGCTGGACACGAAATGGTTTTAGATCAATTTGCAAGATGGAATAGACATCATATTGATCTGTTGCCAAAAAGCGGTATGGCGTTTTAGTCGGTATGACCTGTCCTAACAAAATAGGCAAGGTGAGTGAGCTAACGTAATTTCCCCGTCGAGTGATCACTTCCACATAAGTTCCAAGCCTGTAGGGGGCGTCTATCGGAAGATTTTGACGATTTGCCCTAGTTTTTGATGGAGATGATCGAGTGCGTGACAGAGGAATATCTGAAAAGACTGCAACATGGCAACTATCAAGGGCGATCGCCTGCAATAGCGACGACGATAATCCAGATTTTTTCAAGCGAATCGGATGCGACTGTAGGGTGACTGAAGCCTGAGCGCCTGGCAGTGAATGAAACGATAGCGTGCTAAATCCACTTTTGGGAACGACTTGCCGCATATCTGAAATGACAGCAGCCCATTTCCCTTGAGCTTCTAACGTAATAACGCAATCGTGAGCAAATTGATGAACCAACCGCAATTTTTCATCGTCACTTCCCAGATCAGGCCTATCTAATTGATAAATGGCATGGGATGCTACGACGAAACATCCCTGAGGGCAAAAGACGATATCACAGACAGACGCTGGAATCTGAACTGAATGCCACTGCCCCGCTGAACGACAGGCATAACCAATGGAGTTTGCTCCTCCATAGCAAATCAATACATCAGAAATTGTTGCGGTCTCCGAGGTATCCTCATGCGATGTATTGATTTCATTGCTGCCCGACGTATTGTTTTCTGAAGCAGTCTTGGGATAGTCAGTCTTGGGATAGTCGGTGCTTATGGTCGACCATCCGAAGCAATGGGCAGGAGTTTTGAGGGGTTGCTCATCCTCCGACTGAAACGAATACGCCATAGGGACGCCACGTAATTCAATGAGAGGCTCTTCGGCAACCATTAGCGGAGTATTGATGTCAATGTTTATTGACATAGCGGCCTGATGAAGCGCCGATAGCATGTCTTGAGCAGTTTCATATCGCCGTGCCGAGAGCTTCTCTAGCGAGACTTTAATGACAGGACGTAGTGCTTCAGGGATGCTCGATGGAAAAACGACCGATTGATTCAAATGTGCATTCATCAGAGCACTGGGTATTCCAGAGAAGGGACGATGTCCTGCCAGTAGCTCAAACAACATGATTCCAACCGAATACAAGTCAGACGTTTGAGAATATTGACCATAGAATCGCTCTGGAGACATGTATGCCGGAGAACCTGTATTGCCGCCTTTATACCCGGAGTGTTCTTGGGATAAACGAGCAACACCAAAATCTGAAATCTTCGCGATCCATCCCTTCGATGCGATCTTCAGCAAAATGTTCTCTGGTTTGATATCACAATGAACAATGCCTCTGTCATGAGCATGTGCCAACCCTGTCAAAATATCGGCAATTAGCTTTAATCCACAGGCAAGGCGTAAATGAGTCTCATCCGACATCAAATGGCGCAGTGTGCCTCCTTCGCAGTAGTCCATCACAAGATACCTCCCTGTTTGGGTATGCTCAATTGCCAAACAAGGAACAATATTTGGATGCTGCAAGCTCAGTAAAAAGCGCAGTTCGCGTAAAAATTGATGTGTGGGAAACCGACGCTGCTCAAGATTTTTGAGCGCAACAAGTTGCCCCGTTTGGCGATGAATCGCGCAATATACCTGGCCAAACTGACCTTGCCCCGCTAGACCGAGCAAACGGTATTGGGATGCATGAATCGCGAGTTTTGTCGATGCATCGAAACGACTAGGCACAGCAAGATCTGCAATAACAGTGGAGAAATGAGCCGTTGAAAACCAGAGGGCTAGAAATGAACACTGGATAACTTAGCCCCAATGTTACTGAAGTGTCGCGGTGCAATGCCCTGATTCCCGAAGCTACTGAGGGTTAACCATTGTCAGCTGTTGACAAGAACATGCGTAAGGTTCTGATCATCTCCGCACTGAAGCGCTCAGCTTTTGTTGTTTCGTCTAATTCTGGAGCTGGGCCATGATGTCATCATGGTTGAGACCTTGAGCTACCATTTCCTCTGCGGGCTTCATCCGCTTAATAAGACCGATAACAAACTGGTTACAGTCTGCCCCCATGGATTCACAAGTTGTTTGGACGCACTTTAAATCTCTGCCTGTTAGTTGCGAAAAAAACGAAGTCAACACACCACTCTCTAGAAAACACGAAGGTGTTGTGGCATTTTCTGCAAATTTAGCAAACGGTGAATTCCAAACTTTAACCATGATGAATCCGCGATCATAGTAACTTTGATCCAGTTCAATCCGTCCCCATCCATGAGTTGTCCAACACTGTTTCAGGTTCTGTAAAAATTCAACCATGGGCATATCAGCCACAGCAGTTCTGTAGTATTCGGTTAGTTCTTCACAGAATCGGGCATAGAAGTTTTTGCCCCACCAGAGTCCACAGTTAAACAGCACCATGCCAGAAGCCTGGCCAGTTTCTTGTTTTAACCCCGCATACATCCCTTCAATCAGGGTGGACGGGAGGGCTAAAAGGCGATCGCCCCGACGATTTTCCAGTAACCCAAGTTCTAGGTCACCTTTGACATACGTGTCACTCGCAAAATAATTGCTGGGGATTCGATTATCGATCAGTAAATCAGAAATAGAAATCATAGGACAGGTGCCGTGAATAGGTCAGGGTGAGAGCGGATTAAAAGGGGGATAAACAACGTCAACGCTGATAAATTAAGCGACGACAGTGGTTTTGTTGGGTTCAACAATTGCCTTCTCTGCGATCGCCAAATGTGGACGAAAGAGTGTCAACTGAGCTTGAGTTAAAATTGACCCTAATTGCTGATTCAAAAGCTGATATAGCACCGTGTCAATGGTTTGAGTATTGTAGACAGCGTTTGTTTCCGTTAGCCAACCCATCAATTGCCGATCAAGACTCTCTGCATCGTTACGCAACATCGCCATTGCTGCATAACGCATCACAAGCAAAGCATTCTTGAGGCAGCGTTCTAAGGTTTGCTGTGATTCAGTGGAAAAGTTTGTTTCCAGCTGATCGGCTACCTTCTGCATGATGGTTACTTCCTGATCTCGCAGACAGCGATAAGCATCTATCCGCTCAGGCAATGATTCAACATATGTAGTTAGAATATTCAGCTCTTCAAGCTCTAAATAACGATTTTCCGCATTATCGAACATCGATTCGATTGTGGTCTGCATCTCAAAATCCTCTCGATCAACTAATTGATTCCGTTGTGTTGCGTCTGTTGGTTATTTCTACATGATTCAGCTGCTGGGCTACTCACACCCAGCAAGAGAATCTTTTTTCATTTGTGTAGATACACGCTTCGCCACTGAAACAGTGGACTCATCACCAAGTCAAATCTTTAAAGCTGACCAAAAAAGTCATCTAAGGTAACTTCGTCATCATCCTCTTCCAGAGGCAATACATTGGCAGCAATCGGTTCAGCGATGATTGGTTTACCGTCCCATGGAAACACATCAAAAAAGGTGTTGACACTCATGGTTAGATCCAGCCCTAACGGTGCATGCGTGGTATTTGTTTGAACCGCGTTAGATGCAGTATGGTTTTCCAGTAGTGGTTGTGATTCTACGGGCTGAAGAGGACGGTTTTCCCAATTCACTGAAGAGAAGAACTCGTGAACTGTTGAACGCAGCAAGAGCATTTGCATGCCTTTCGCTGAGCCATTCATATGAGGTGTCGTCATCATATTCATGACAATCTGTCTCCAGAACGCAACCGTTTTTCAATATCACGAGCTGTGGCTCCCTCATTCATCCAGAACCCAGCCGCGTCGATGCGGTCTTGCCCGCCTAGAAGGAACTTGCAATATGTTTCTCCCATGGAGTAGCACTGAATTTCGATGCAGCTTAGCTTCTTCTTCACCATCTCAGTAAAGAATCCTGCAAAGAGGCCTGCATAGAGGAAACAAACAGGTTTTCCAACATCGCCAAGGGTGCGGGCAACAGCAGAGTCAAACAAGTTAATGAACATAAATCCTTGTTTGCGATCGCCCATGTCAATTTCCCAGCGTCCCCATCCTTGCGAGGTGAATGGCCACCACCAGGTTTCTAGTAAGAACATCAAGTTTGTCTGGCGAACGCCGCAGCCAAACTCTTCTGAAAACCAATCTTCAAAGAAGAAAGCATCCTTTTGTCCCCACTGATATCCAATGGTATACATTGTGGCTGCTGATGCTGACCCAACTTCCTCTTCAAGCCCTTCAATCAAACCAATGATAAAGTCTTCGCTCGTTAAGATATTGGGACGGTTGTTCCAATCTAGAACGCTTCCAGAGTCACCATTAAACTGGAAGAAATCCCTAAAACTATAATGGTTATGTTTTTGGGGATGCTTATCATGCAATGCATGATGTTTTGTGATGAGAGTCGACATAATTTTGTTCTAAAGCTAAGGGTCGGATAAGTGAAATGGTTTGCACGTGAGGCAAATACAATGCTTAGAAATAGGCCAACAGTGAGATGCTTATCGATGCATAACCGTTTGCGAATAGGCCAAACCCTGAACACTCGTTCTGTTGACTGACATTGAGCTTGATCCGGTAGTCGCAACTCTAAGGCACGTTGGTCAGCCAATATCATGTGAGGACATGTCACTACGTTTAATATTCCCAGCCCATTAGGGTTGTAACAGGCCAAAAACGAAAAAATGTTAAGTAGCTTGATTGTTTATGCTTCATCCCTGCCAGAACTGAACCTCTATCAACTCTTGTTATTGAGGTGTTCACGCCTAATTGTCGGGATGAAACGTTTGCTACATGATTCGCTAATTTGAGGAGTGTAACTACTGATGACAAAACTTAATTCGCGTATCCGATTATTACAACCCTTAGCATTGTTCTTACAGCTAAGAAATTTCAAGGTGCTTGGACGAATTGTCGGTGCAACCTTGGGGATAGCATCTCAGTTTCCTGTTCTAGTTCTCCCCACCCTGGCACAAACCTCCGATGGGACAACGGAAGCCAGCAGGGCCGTGGACCAAACAGTTGCCTGTGAAATATTGATCGTGGGAGGAGGCTTATCCGGCGTTGCCACGGCATATGAATCTTTGAAAGCGGGCCGGGTTGTTTGCATGACGGAGCTAACGGATTGGCTCGGTGGACAAATTTCGTCTCAAGGGACGTCGGCATTGGATGAAGCCCGCCAACAGCGATCGCTTCTCTTCTATGCTCATGGTTACAACGAATTGCGTCAGCGTATTGAAGATCACTACAAGCAACTCAATCCTGGGGATTGCTGGGTGAGCGCATCCTGTTTCTTGCCCAACGATGCACATGCCTTTTTGACCGAGCAACTTGAGGATGCCGAAGATGAGGGAGATGGCGAGCTGCATTGGTTTCCCTCAACTGTGGTCAAAGAATTAGAAAGAAGTCCTGATGGTCGACTGATTCAAGGGGCGATCGCCATCCAGCATAGTCCGGCCCCAGATACTGCCCCGCTAAATACAGAGCCCCTCTCCCACATTATCGAAGACGCCTACCGTTACGAAGACTCCGCACGTCTTAGTAAAACCATCATTCACTTTGTCCCCCTAGAACAAGAATCATCAGACGATGCAATGGTTTCCAATGCACCTACTCCTTGGTATGTGATTGAAGCCACCGAAACGGGAGAGTTGATTGCATTAGCAGATGTTCCCTATCGAGTTGGCATCGATCCACGGACTTATCTTAATCCTTCATCTGCGAGTGAATCTGGAGATCCCTATTGCACGCAGGGCTTTACCTACACGTTTGCAATGGAACAAACTGAAGACCCGCAAGAGCAGATAAAGCCGTCTTTCTATGACACCTACCAACCCTACTATGGATACGATCCGAATCCCAACTTGGCTGATTTTGATGCGGTGTTTACCTATCGACGCATTTGGGCCCCCGACGCTGATGACCGGACAGACAACGTTGCTCGCTTTGGAGTCAGCTCTCCTCAACCTGGTGATATATCGATGCAGAACTGGGTGTGGGGAAATGACTATCGCCCTGGCACCGAGCAGGACAATCTCGTCTACAGTCGTGATCAACTTCTTTCTACTGGACAATTGGAGTCCGGAGCTTGGCTCGGCGGACTGCGTACGGAAACCCTTCGCAACGGAGAAGAACTTGCCCTCGGATTTTATTACTGGCTTGTTGAAGGAACGACTGATTCACAGTTGGGTGATGGGGTGAAAGAACCTTATCCCAATCACCGGCTACTCAACGGACTCGATTCTCCAATGGGGACTCAGCATGGTCTTTCTAAATATCCCTATATTCGAGAAGGCCGACGAATCATTGGACGACCTTCCTATGCAAATAAAGACGGTTTCTCAGTCAACGAAATTGACATATCTTGGCAAGACTACAACACCGAGTTTTATCAAACGAACCTGACAGACACGATGTATCGACTACTCTGGCAATCCTTAGCTGGACTAAACGTAACTGAGGCAATTCGCACTGGTGCGACGTCTGAAACCATTACACGCCGGACACGCTCAACGATTTTTCCAGATTCAGTCGGTATTGCTCAATATGCTATTGACTTTCATCCTTGCTTAGCAGAGTCGCCGCCCGAAAAACCAGGCAATATTGAGCGACCCGGTTCTCGACAAGGACATGGACAGGCTTACCCAGGACAAATTCCTCTCCGAGCCATGATTCCACAAAATATCGACAACTTGATTGTTGCAAACAAGAGTATTGCAACCAGTCACATTGCGGCGGCGGCTTATCGAGTTCATTCCTTCGAATGGTCCGTTGGCGCAGCAGCTGGCACGACAGCAGATTTTGCTTTAGAAACTGGAACCATGCCCTATGAGTTAGTGGATGAGTTACCAAAACCCGAACCCCAACTTGATGCATTGAAACGACGCCTTTCTGAAAATGGCAACCCTGTTGCGTTTCCAGATACCTCCATCTTTAACTTAGATTGGGAAGATTGGCGCGTATGGGGCGGGTAACATCACGTTTATAGGCGTTATTCATCTGGTTCTGTCGGTTTATGTTGTGTAGAATCGACAAATCTATTTTACAAGCCGACTGTCATCTAAATCACCCTCATTAACTCATTAAGCCATTGTGGCAATGCACCTTAAACCTTGTCTAGGCTGAGAACTGTCGGTTTCCCAACCTAGACAAGGTTTAATGCTGCTTGTGTGAAGTGACCTAGAACGATTCCAGAAAGTATATGGAATTATCCATAGGGATAAACAGCGCATCGATTTGAGCGAAAGTGAAATTTTTAGCCATTCTCCTGCATCTATCCCTTCACTCTGGAAACTACACTAGTACTTAACGGCATGAATACTCGCTTTACTGATGCCGTCAAGTACTAGTCCTAAATAAATACACTCACCGCCTCATGTTTCTGACCCTATAGTCGGAAACATGAGGCGGTGAGTAGTCACATCTTCAAACGTTGACTAATTCCTGGTCTTAGGTGGCGAGAAGGCTGTCTACATCGGTATGAGATTATCGGTTCCTCAAAAAAATAAGGAGGCTAGAAGCCTCCTTATTTTTTCTACGTGGATGGTTCTATCTCGACAGATAAGAACTCAGTTTTTAGACACGACACGAACTACTGAACAGTGATCTTGCCGACCATGCCAGCACCCCGGTGAGGAGTGCAATAGTAGCTGTATAAACCAGCAGGTGCATCACCAGGAATGGTAATGTCTACGGTTTCACCTGGTGCAAACATCAGCTGATCAGCAGACAATGACTTAGCCAAGTCAGCGCTACCAGGAGTTTTATCAAAAATAACGTTGTGAGGACCCAGCTTGTTCATCACAAACTTAACGGTATCCCCAGGAGAAACAGTCACATCACTGGGAACAAACTGAAGTAAACCATTGTCAGCTCCCATCTTGACTTCGACTGTTGCTGCTGTTGCAGGGGATGCTGAAATGACGAACGTTGCGATCGCCAACACAACAGTTGCCAAAACCAACCCAAGCTTTTTAGAAATTTTTGCCATTGATCTCATAGGATTTTCTCCGAACTCTATTGCCGCACGCTTTAAACGTGTCCCGTCATAAAAGCTTTCGCCAACATCGCATCTTAAACTCTACCCCTTCTGGAGAGTCAAGAGTCATTGCTCATAAACTCTTATATTCAGGCTCAACTGAGCGGAGAAAAGAGGATAACCGGAATGCGAGTTCGCTGAAACTCAGATGCTGTCTAGCATCACACACACTATCATAACAACTTAAGGATCATTTCATCACATTGGAATAAGGATGGATACCGTCGATATTGTTGTGATTGGTAGTGGCGTTGGAGGGCTATGTTGCTCGGCATTGCTTGCACACTATGGATTTGATGTTGTGGTGTGCGAGGGCCACGCGATTGCAGGGGGCGCAGCCCATGCCTTTACTCGCAGTGGCTACCACTTTGACTCAGGGCCATCGCTCCATTCAGGTCTGTCGTATAGTCCATCGTCCAATCCACTGCGCCAGGTACTCGATGCACTTGATGTCGATCTTCCGTGCGTTACCTATGACCGCTGGGGATGCTGTTTACCAGATGGTGATTTTGACACAGCGGTAGGAGCCAATCAATTTTGTGATGTGCTGTCTCGTTTGCAGGGGCCTACTGCCGTGGCAGAATGGCGATCGCTTCAAACAGCAATGGCTCCGTTGAAGGATGCGGCGATCGCCATTCCACCTGCCGCATTGCGTTTTGATTGGGGGGCATTCCAAACAGTGAGTCGATATGCACCATCCATGCTGCGCCATGTGTTCTCCCTACCCCGACTCACTGGGCCGTTTAGCAACGTTATTGAGCAGGTGATTACGGATCCGTTTATTTATCGCTGGCTCGATTTACTATGTTTCTTGCTATCGGGGTTGCCCGCAACAGGCACCAGTACAGCTGAAATGGCATTTATGTTTGCAGAATGGTATCGCCCAGATGTGGTGCTGGATTATCCCCGTGGGGGAAGTGGCGCACTGGTTGATGCCCTGGTGACTGGGTTAGAAACGCACGGGGGCGCTCTGATGCTCAATGCCCATGTGGAAAAGATTGTGATGGATGGCGATCGCGCAACTGGCATTCAGCTTCGCAATGGCAAAACCATTCATGCTCGCAAGGCCGTGATATCCAATGCGTCGATTTGGGACACACTCCCGTTACTACCCGATGGCCATGCCACTCGCAAACTCTATCGACAGCGTCAAGCGATCGCTCCGTGTGATAGTTTTATGCATCTGCACCTCGGCATTGACGCAACTGGACTGTCACCCGATTTGGCCTGTCATCATATTGTGGTGAATGATTGGGCTCAAGTTATCTCTGCACCACAAAATGTTGTGCTGATTTCGATTCCATCTATCCTTGACCAGAATCTGGCACCTTCGGGTAAACACACCATTCACGTGTATACCCCAGGGAATGAACCGTACACACTTTGGGATGGGCTAGACCGTAACAGCAAGGCCTATCAACACATGAAAACAGAACGTGCTGACGTGATGTGGCTAGCGTTAGAGCGCGTGATTCCTGACGTGCGCGATCGCTGTGAGCTAACGTTAGTCGGAACGCCACTCACCCATGAGCGGTTTTTGCGCAGACATCGAGGTTCCTATGGTCCTGCCATCCAAGCAGGAAACGGACTGTTTCCTGGCCCACTCACCCCTGTGACAAACTTATTATGCTGCGGAGATTCGACGTTCCCAGGCATTGGCCTACCGGCAGTGGCTGCTAGCGGCATGATTGCGGCCAATACCCTTGCACCGATATCAAAGCACCTTGCCATGCTCGACAAAATCAGTGGCATGACGTGACTTGGCAAACTTCTCACAATTACAACGGAGAAATAAGGATTTGGGATGCACAACGCGCGCGCCAAATCCTAGTTCCTCTAGAGGCTTTGCCAAATCGTGGCATGACGTGATGAATACTCCTTGGAGTTTTA
>JBCCWF010000174.1:0-12061 GCA_039194035.1 Cyanobacteria bacterium P01_E01_bin.6
CTAAGCCCGCCGCCCCTCTATTGGTACTTTATTTTCTAGCAAGTCCCTAACGTTTCCATAAAGGCTGACGCAGGATGAATGAAGGGGCTAGAGTCATGAACTAGACCAGGCTAGAGTTGTGAAATGACTTCTGCCATCTTGAAATCAAGGTCTGTCAGCCCACCTGCATCGTGAGTTGTGAGCTGAATGGTCACTTTATTGTAAGACACATAAATATCAGGGTGATGACCCGCTGCTTCTGCGGGTTCCACAAGGCAATTCACGAATCGAATCGCCTCAACAAAATTTTTAAATTGCCGCAGAGTCTTAATTGTCTTACCGTCTAACGTCCAGGTTGGAAGTTGGCCTAACTTTGACTGAATCTCTGAATCGCTCAGGAGTATTGCCATATCACCTCTCGCGTGAACAACGTTAACTGTTCCATCAGTGGATAGTTTTCTGAGTGGAGATTTCAACCGATGTCATTAAGGGAGGAGGTGCTTCTTGTCATCCTTGCGACTTTTTCGTGAAGAGAACCCATTTCCCTTTAAAAAACTATCCGCTTCCGCAGGAAACATGCGTGCAGCATGCATTGCGGAAGCGGTCTAGCGGGTCATACCAGTTGATACTAGACTGCCGGAAGGATCCCTAAGGATACCAGCTCTAGCATATTAGAAACTTTTATCTTAGAGAGCAGCCCCGGCACACAGCCAGCTGACATCAACTTTGTGACCCATTCGTTTACTACTATCTTGCATGGGCATCACCTCCTGCTTACTAAACAACATAATGATCAATCCGCAGCAACGTTAGACGTCTCTAAAATTACTACGCACAAGATAACACATCTATTCACTTGCTGTTTCTATGGCGTTGCCGAAAATCGTGTCAACACACACAAACTTTATGCAAGGAAAAGAGTTGAAACCTTTCGCCATTGTAGTTATACGTACCTGGGCGTAATGAAAACCAACCCCCAATTCTGTACTGCCTGCTGTGCAGGCAGTACAGAATTGGGCAAGGTACTTACCAACGAGCCGTCTAATTGATACACTCACCTGGATGGACTACCATCAACCTATTTGGGGTGAACCGTTAACGTGACGAGGCACGAAAAGATGGATGGGATGACTCTGCCCTACAGCAAACGGTTCCTTAATCTTCTAGTGCTTGCAAGACTGCCTTGGGAGCCAGCTTGTGTTTGAACCACACGACCTTCGCTGGAGTGTTGGCAATGTTAACGCCTGCCTTTTCTAAGTTCAGTCGTTCTGACACAGCCAAAATTAAATCGTCTCGACCTGACTGACGCACCTGGGAAAACTTCTTACGCAAGTATTCTGGTCGCCAATACCCCACAATTTCGAGTAAATAGGTCCGTCCGTCGGGATGAACCACACGAAAATCAGGAATCATGACGCTGCCTGGAATAGGCACTAAATCGACCTCTCGCTCCAATCGCCATTCCGTTTTGTGCGATCGCCACCGATCGACGAACGACTCTTCGAGCATACTGTCATAGGTTTTGCCAGGTGGATAATGAGAGACGAGACCACAGTCTGATGCGAGTGTAAAGCGTCGCGTTTTCATAGTGTTGCTATAGGTATCGCGCAGCTGCAATTCCGCATGGAGGCTCCATTTAGTGACGTGGAGCAAGGCCGGAATCAACTTCGCAATATCAAGTCCATAGCGGGTACTGGACTTAAACAAGCTTGTGGGGCCATCAATCGTAATCGTAAACCCGTGATCCGCATCTCCTTCGATATAGGCCATAAGCCGAAAGAGTTTGAGATATCGAAAGAGGAGTTTGTATTCTCCAGGATCATTCCGGTGAGCATTGATGATAATCTTGCTGGCTTTGTAAAAGATGCCCTGTACCTGGGATAGATTGTATCGATGCAGCAAGGCATCCGAGGTTGGCGCATTGAACTCAACAAGAATACGATTGTCGGCCAGATCCGCATACAGTCCCTGTTGAATCTGCTGAGGCAATACTTCTCTACCTAGTTCTTCACTCAGCACCGTAGCGAGTTGATGAATCGTCTGGGATGTCGATTGAGGCACCGGAGGAGCCTGAGAAGCAAGGGCAAACACCCGCTGCCGGAGGTCTTGTGGTTCTAGGGGACTCACGATTTCGAATGTGCTAAAGCTATCCCCCTTCAATAAATGGGCTAGCCCTCGCTTAAACCGATAATCTGTCTCTTCGCCTTCGAGTTCTTGAAGCTGCCGATTGAGGTCTCCCTGAGTTTTGTGCTGGTGCGCTTCAAATACATCAATCAGTTCTTGGGCGATCGCCCGATGCCCATCATTAACCCGCACCCGCTTGGGCAGAATACTCTCTCCAGAAAACCGATTGACCAAAAGCCCAGACGGCAGCACCTCTCTACCCCTTCACCTTTTCACCTTGTTTACCCCTCAGATGGACTCAACGCCTCATCAAGAACAACTCGGGCATGTTCAGCTTCCGTGCGACCAACGCGATACCGAATATTTGCTTGCGCAAAATTCTTGAGAATCTTAAACCCATCCTTGAGTTCCGTGACTTCTTCTTCCGTAATCGGTTCATCGGTGAACAGCACATCAATTTGCGACCGGACTTTGAGCGCATCATCGCGCAAATCCTGAGCCTTGAGCTTTAGATTGGCTAGGTTGTTTAGCGTTTGAACTGCTTGAACCACAGCTTCTTCATCGTCCACTGCCATATCGGTATCCTGTGCCTTGACTTCAATTAACTGCTGAGGGCTGAATCCATCGGAAAGATCGACAGGTAACCTGCCCTCATCCATCAGCTCAATGAGCTGATCCATTGCTTTTTCTCGGGCTTTTTTAGAATCTTTGCCCGCGACAGAGAGCGTGACTTCAGGGCATTGAGCGAGGGTGTACTGAACCATCGTGTTCTATAAAAAACAGAATCAGACAGAGGTGATGGGCAGGGAGCTAAAAACGGATCTGCAATGAAACTACAGATCCCAACCTAGACGATGAGGATTATGATCAGGAATCGATCTCGCAGAGGCAGTAGTCTCGTGCTCTCCTACGATGTGTTTAGATCCACCTGCATTTCCAAACGTCAAATCGGACAGTCATTGTCCAAGCGTTGGTGTTTTTTAGTCTCCGCAAAACACATCACGTCTAGAACAAATTGTACGGGCATTGCGGAGAGATCGTATGGTTCCGGTAACCAGGCGTAATTAACCGAGATCTTCACAACAAAAAACCGCCCAAAAATCGAGCGCTTTCCAAGACTCGTGGCTATTGAATGACAAATCCCTGAGTTCTTAAAGAACTCAGGGATTTCATAACGCCAAGATTATCAAACGATGGCGCAGCAGCCCTTGGGTATCTTTTTTATTTGCAGATCCCCTATCTAATTTATAGGGAAAATTTTCTTTATAGGGAAAAATTTTCCTCAAACTGAGAGCGGGTCATGGGTTGATCAATGATTAACCCTTCGCCTCCAAGAAGTTCTAGGGGCTCTCCCTCAACCGAGAGCCAGACAGACGCTGTTGGTTCTAGGCTAGAAGCCGTGTAAATCACCTGAGCAAGGCGGCCTGTCATGGATGCGCTGCCTCCACCGAATTCAAAGTCAGAGGTGAGATTGACATGGACGCCGTCTGATTCAACGGTCAGATCGAGGAGTTCAGTATTTTCAGGAATAGCGGAAAATGCCTCAGATTCATCAGTGGATGTGGCAGCCAGCAATTCCTCAAAGGCAGTCTTTAACGCGACACTAGGTTCCACAGAGGTATCGAGCTGAATGGAGCTGGGAGCCAACTCGAAGCGATCGCCCGCAATCGTTAATAGATAAACCTGAGCGATTGAATCCACACCAACCACACCTGGGGTCGGCTGGCTCGGGTCAGAGGAGGGTGGAGCATCCGGGTTTGCAAGTTCTCCAGAGTCAACAGGAGTTGGAGTCGATGGGCCTTTCAGGGTGTTCCATGACCACCAAGCCGTACCAGCTCCAGCGGCTAAGACAATTGCTGATAAGGCGGCCACAACACTGACGGGGAAACGACGAGAGGGTCGCTCATCATCCAAGGTTGGTGGGTCAAATGGCTGCTGGTCGTGCATGGTTAAGGTTTCCTTCCCAGGTCTATATATAACTAAGCGCTCGTGACTTATGTTTGATGCTAAAAGAAGATGTATCTCATGAGGGGCAACAATAGTTCACTCTTCAAATTGGTTTATTTCTCAATAATGCAAGCTGCATTGATAAACAAACCCTATGTGCGATTTCTGCCCATCAAATCCGTTCATCAAAACAGAGCTGATGATGTAAGTAGCTCAGCGTGAGTAAACTGAAAATCCAAAAACCTGGGGAGCACCCCTCCGGGGCGTTCCCCAGGTTTTTCAGGTTTTTAAAGTGAGTTTATTGATGCCTATCTAATGATCAAGCATGGCAAATGCAACTAGCCTGATATGGTTTTCATCTATCTCTAATTCTAAGAGACGTATCGTCATGCCTTGGGGTTCAATGTTACGAAGCGTAAATGATTGACTCAGGCCATCCAGCAAGGGAGCGAGTAAGTCTTCAGGAAAGGCTTCCCCATTGGCAATGAGCTGAGGAGATTGAATCTGAAACTGATGCCCATTGAGTAGGGTCAGTCCAAATTCGATGACAATATCGAGTTCTTCACCTGTGGTCTGTTCTCGAATCAATGCCCTAAGGCGTAACCGATGTTGGTCAACCACGTTGAGCGATGCACTCACCACATCAGAACGATTGAGCCCCCCAATGGTATTCTCGCCCAACACGTTCAAGCTGAGATCGCGCAAGCTTTGGGTCACGACAGGAGACTGGAGTGCTTGGTTGATGTCATCTAGCGTCAACGCAAGGTGGACCACTCCTTGAAGTGGCTGCTCAAGGCTCAAGTCGCCTTGGAGTAAATCCGCAAAATTGACATCGATGGGATCAGTTTCAATATCAAGAATATCAATCCTGACACCATCAAGAAGATAAAGTCCCCGTCCTGCAATGCGAACCCGATCAAGCTTTCCCGACAACAGTTGATGACTGGGAGTGGCATCAATGCGAACGGCGATCGCCTCTGCATCATATAGCTGATCGCGAATCGCAGCTTCTGCCACCGTGTCTCCGACTGTTCCAACAGGGGATAAGAGTCCCATGAGCGCGGACAGGATAATGGTAATCACCTCCATGAGCATCTCCTGCTATGCGCTGAGTGCAGCATCGACCCACTGCTTAACGGTTGAAACCACATCATCTAGGGCTATATCTTGGGCTTCTTTCGTTGCACGCTTCACCACTTCCACTTTTCCATTTTTGAGCGATCGCCCCGTCACCACGCGGAAGGGAATGCCAACCAATTCTGAATCCTTAAATTTCACGCCAGCTCGTTCGTTGCGGTCGTCCAGCAGCGTTTCCACGCCAGCCGCATTTAAGTCGGCGTAAATCTTCTCAGCAGCACTCACTTGAGCCTCATCTCCGGTGTTCGGAATGATGACAATGGCATGATAAGGGGCGATCGCCACTGGCCAGATAATGCCATCTTTATCGTAGGATTGCTCCACCGCAGCCTGGGCTAAACGAGACACCCCAATGCCATAGCATCCCATCACCAACGGTTTTTCTTCCCCTTGTTCGTTGGTGTAGGTGGCGTTCATGGCCTTGGAATACTTATTGCCGAGCTTGAAAATGTGACCCATCTCAATGCCCCGTGCTGTTTGCAGAGTTTGAGAGGAATCGTGAACAGCGCGATCGCCCGCTAGAGCTGTGCGAACATCGACAACGAGCGTCGGAAGCACGAACTCTTTGCCCCAGTTGCCGCCAACGACGTGATAACCAGACTCGTTGGAACCCGTGACGAAGTTCGTCAGCCCTACCGCTGTTTGATCCACCATCCGCAAGAATGTGTCAGCCAGCGTCTTACTGCCCTGAATATAGTCACTCTGAATATAGTCATCGGACAGATTCGGTGCAATGTACCCCAGTGGAAGGGGCTTTGTCGCCCATTTTTGCTGAGCGTCCGCATCTGGCACGTCTAAACTGAGCACGGCACTCCCTCCGTAGGTCGGAGCCGATTTCGTCAATTCGTTGTAGAGCTTGGTTTCGTTGACATCCTGATCCCCTCGAATGTTGACGAGCACGAGTACCGTCATGCCATTGTCGTACACCACCTGATAGAGCACGTTCTTGACAATCTGGGTCGGCGAACAGTTGAGAAACTTAGCCAACGAAGCAATGGTTGGTGTATTCGGAGTTTCAAGTTTCTCAAAGGTGTCGAACGTTGACGGGACTGCATCAGGCGGCAAGGAAACCGCCTTTTCTACATTGGCCGCGTAATTTCCATCGTCGGTGTAGAGGACTTCATCTTCCCCAGCTTCAGCCAACACCATAAATTCGGTAGATCCCGATCCGCCGATTGCACCTGAATCAGCTTCTACCGCTCGAAACTCTAATCCCGTCCGTTTCAGAATTTTGCAGTAGGCATCATACATCGCCTCATAGGTCGCATCAAGGCTGGTCTCATCCGTCGCATCTTCAGTGTGAAAGGAATAGGCATCCTTCATAATGAATTCTCGCCCGCGCATCAGACCAAAGCGAGGCCGAATTTCATCTCGGAACTTCGTCTGGATTTGATACAGGTTGAGCGGCAACTGCCGATAAGAGCGAATCATCTCGCGAGCCACAACCGTAATCACTTCTTCGTGAGTTGGCCCCAGCCCCAGCTGCCGTCCCTGGCGATCGCCCAGGGCAAACATAATGCCCTCGGCTTTGGTGTAGGTGTCCCATCGCCCCGACTCTTGCCACAGCTCCGCAGGCTGAAGCTGCGTCAACAAACACTCTTGCGCGCCCGTCGCGTCCATCTCTTCTCGCACAATCTGAGAAATCTTTTGCAGCACCCGCCACATGAAGGGGAGGTAGACGTAAATCCCGCTGCCAATGCGGCGAATGTATCCAGCCCGAAGCAGTAGTTTATGGCTGGGAATTTCTGCCTCTGCTGGATCTTCCCGGAGGGTCACAAATAGCATCTGAGACAGCCGCATGATTCACATTCCTTCTTTCACAACATACTGAGTTTAAGCCGGATCCACGCAGATGTTGCAACTCGTTCGTGAAGCGAGATTATCTCAACTTTGCCAGAGATAGGATGTTTGTCTCATTCAGTTTAAATAGATTCTTGCTCTAGATCCTGAATAATTTGCCGTAGCGATTCAACGGGTGTATCTTCAATCGTCATCCCGTGCGATTCGAGATCGATCAGAATATCAGCGCTGATCTGATCAGAGCCGTTTGAAAAAAAGACAACATTATCACTCCAGTCCAGAATCAGCTTGGCTTGATGTAAAGAAGCTTCTCCTGTGTAAAGTACGCCCCAACTACCACCGGCAAGTTCATAGCCGTGACAGTATGGACATTGATTAACTGTTTTCCCCACCGCTCCGCTAACCCTGGAATTCCTGGCAAATGATCGACGACGCCTATAGCTAGGATAATTCGTTGACTCTGGTAGCGTACTCCCGACTCTAGCTCTACCAAGAAAGACTCATCTAACTGGCGTTCTGCACGGATTGCTTTACCTTCAACAAAATGAGCTGTCGGATACTCGAGGAGTTGCTCACGACTGATTTGAGCGATCTCTTTGGTTGATAGCCCATCATACCCTAGAACACCGTGGGAAGCTTCAGCAAAGCGATTTCTAGCAGCAATTCTCAGTATGAGAATGGTTCTCGCGGTTAAAGCTATGCTGAAGGTCAAAATCATCATTTTGCTGTCCTAAAACAGCCTCTCTCTGAACGTTTTTTGCCTCCAAATGCTTGCAAAAATCCATACTGAGAATTGCTGGATTAAAGGACTAGAGCTTGACCTGCCACCCAACACTAGCTAGCCTTCTAAACTGAGAATTGCTGGGTCTAACAACTCCCATGCACACCGACCGCCGAAAGTGGATCGGTATGATGCAGAGGTTATCTGCGGCGAGTGATGGGCAACGTTAGGAACCATGCACCAAAACAGCCACTTCTGAAGTCGCTTCAAACAATTCCTAGGAAACTTTCTGATCCGTGATAGCGCTCTCAACTGGGCAACCTTGAACTCGACACACAGACTCATTGCATAGGCGACAAATTCGTCTAGCGTCTTCTTGACTATCAGTCAAACCGCCAAGAATTGTCTCAAGAACGGGTATCAAGGCTTGTTGCTGCTATTCAAAGCCATCGTCTCTGAGTGGCATTCCCAGCGAGGCGCTGGGAACGAGAACCCGCATCCTTCAAAACAAAAATGACAGAGTGCTAGTGCTCAAACACGTTGGGATAGAGCATGAGGTCGAGCGTCACAAATGTGGGCACACAGGCAAAACAATCCTGAGCCAGTTTCCATCGGCCTTCTCGTCTCAGCATGGCTGTGAGTTTTTGCCGCAGACCGACGAGATAGCGAACATCATTGGCAGCGTAGGAAAGTTGCGCGTCGGAAAGACTATCAACATTACCCCAGTCTGAGCTTTGAGAACTTTTATCCAACTCTACCTGCTCTAGCTCCTGCACAAGTTCTTTTAGCCCGTGCTTTGGACTGTAGGTACGTGCGAGTTTGCTCGCAATTTTGGTACAAAAAATAGGGTTTGTCTCAATGCCGAGATGATGGCGCAATGCTTTGACGTCAAAGCGAGCAAAGTGAAAAATTTTGGTGATCTGTGGTGTTTCTACAAGGGTTTTGAGGTTGGGTGCTGCTGTTTGCCCTAGAGCAATGCGGATCGCAGACACATATCCCGCCGGATCGCACAACTGGACTAAGCAGAGGCGATCGCGCTGGGGAATGAGTCCCATGGTTTCGGTGTCAATGGCGATCGCCTCTGCCTGGAGATATCTCTGCAAAACATCATCCGAGAGATCCTGCTCGAATACCTGAAAATCTTCGAGTGCCATCGTTTCCGTCATTATCAACATTCCTCACCGTTATAGCGCTGTGCGGGTTCATTCAGTAAGGTGATGTGGGGCACGCCGCGCCCCACATCACCGTTTTTGTACTTGATGCGGTTGCATACCGCTATAAGTTGCCCCCGGCATACCAAAACATAGCATCCAATATTGTGTTGGGGAAGAACAGACCTCTTCGTCCATTCTCAACGGGAATGACACACGACTTTTCAGGACGTGTGATGGGGAATAATTTTGTATGAGCTTGCCCCGGACAAGAGTGTTTCACATCACCAGTTCCATTGTCAGTACCTGGACGTCATTAAAACCAAAAAACAAATCCTGTGCCGCCCACGCAGCGGGCAGCACAGGATTTGGAAGGATACGTTTAATGATGGTTATCTACGTATGAAGTGCGTCAGTATTGCCTCCGCACTATCGGTTAAATCCGGCTCCACGTAACAATACATAAACGGAACACGAGAACAAATAACGTCTTCTACCCTGAGAACGCTACCCTATGTCTAAGTCCCTTCCTATACAATCGAGGGCGATTCTACACGGGGTTATGTCAGTACCCTGGCATCCCCCTGTTTGGATTGTGCTTGTTTGGATTGTTCGTTTCAAGACGTGTAACTGATTGTTACTGCTCCTCGCTCATGGTTATTCTGGAACTATGCCGTCAAATAGTCGAACGGCTGCTCAGCAGCCAAATTGGGAACAGCTCTCGCTAGCTAACCAACCCAACCCAACCCAACTCGACAATATCAAAGCCCAGCTTGATCTTGTCCTGCTCGCCATTGAAGCACTGACGGGGCTAGGGTCTGATGCGATGTTGCAAGCTGCGGAAGAACTGAATGTAACAGACATCGTGGCTGATCGGGTGGCGCTCTGGCGGCTACGTCAATCCAGTCCTCTCCGCAAAGGCCAGGGACGTAAGCGGTTGGATATTGAAGAGGCGCGATCGCTCGTGCTGATTAGTTGTCATCTTGCTCAGACTCATCAAGAATTGCTGCGGCGGGCTGTGGCATTGCTTGAACAGATTGCAGCTGAGGGGAAAGAACCTCATCGAACCGCTCTTTTGGGGGACTATCTCGATAATTTCAGTAGCTTATATCAAGATCGGATGGATGATGGCGAGACGATTTCAATGGATACCCTGTCAGACCTCGCCTTAAAGCTACTCATTGATGTGTTTTTCTACAGTTCTCCCCAAGGAACTCGACGGCTCTGGATGGCCTTAATTGATCGCTCCCAAACGACCCAACGGCGATCGCCTCATTCTTCCCCGCCTCCAGCCAATCAGACTCGACACCGTCGTCGTGCCCCGTAACATCTCAAGTTCCCTACCTTTTGATTTTCCGTTTCCCTACTTATTTCCTGTTTCACGCCTCCACTTTTCTACGGCTCTCGCTTTCCTCGCACCCTCACCCTGTCAACTACCATGGCTGTTTCTGTTCTTCGCAGATATACTCCTCCGACCTGTACCCTCGAAATCACGGCGAAACAATCGCCTCTGTCGCGTTGGAGTCGCCAACCCATTCTCCGAGATTTGCGGTTTCGCCTGTCATTAGATGGGCCTCATCTTCACACAGATGAGCATGTAAGAATTCAAGGAGATCGCCACCAACTCGAACTCCTGTGTGATGTGGTAGACGCCTATATTCAGCAACTCCTCAGTCAGTCCGCCTCTCAGTTCCAAACGAATCTTTTTCAGTCACTACCCAGGGCGATCGCCGACCTCCCGGCCACCCGCCTCGATTCCCCACACCGATCAGGAACATTGCCACCCACCCAACTAGAACATGGGCGATCGCTCGTGCCTCCAGATGTGATATCCGGGCAACAATTGTCGCGACCCTCTATGCCAAATGCAAATGCGATTAACCAGACAGGAGGCCAGGGAATTGTCATTCCCTCGGGGTTAGCACTGTTACCCTGTGGCAAGTTAAGGCATGAGTTATGGCTGGGGGCATTAGCCACACGACACGCCAACGAATCAACAACCCTTAGCACCATTGAATTATTTGATTTAGCGAATGCTCTCAGTCAATACAAAACCGATCATTTAGTACTTCCTGATCAGCAGCAACAGGGGCGATTACTGCGTCCCTGGATGCAGAGCGCAGCCGTATTGGTGCTAGCAGTGGGTGCGACAACAGCGTTTCTACCCACATTTATCAATCAGTCCAATCAAATTCCTACCTCGTCAGAAGCCCCCATTGCAAATAACGAAGAGCTTGCCGAACAGGAAGATTTATCGGCGCTCGTCCCGTCATCACGAGAAGACGCTGGCCTTTCAGAATCCTTTCGCGCACAGTCGCAGGCCGCTGAGCGTGCGCGCCAGGTGCCACAGAATGAAGACCTGTTAGACAACTCCAATCGCAGGGCTGATGAGTCATCAGAGGCATCTGGATCGACATCTACCGATCGTTCATCACCCGATGCCAACGCTCCGAACCCATCCTCACCTCGGCGGAATCAGGATGAAGAGCGGGAAATTCCACCGGAACTCGCTGCCATTCCTCCCATAGACCCACGGTTATCCCGAGCGCAAGATATGTTGAGAGGCAGCAGCGAAGCCAATACCCTCGATAACAGTGAGCCGCTTCCCAGCGTTATTCAACCTGAATCCTCTGCCCTAGCAGAGTCTACATTGTCAGATGAGTTACCTGCGGAGGCGCCGACATCAGGCAGTTTACCCCAGGTCGATGAAATCCGAGACTACTTCCAGCGTTCTTGGCAGCCCCCTGAAGATCTTGAACGGTCTGTGGAATATCGTTTGCTCTTGAATCCGAATGGAACCTTGGCAGACGTCACTCCCCTTGGGCAAACAGCGCGACTTTACGCCGGTCAAGCGGGGATTCCCGCGATTGGTGCTCCGTTTGTGTCGCCACTCGAAAATTCGAATCAACCACAGATTCGCCTCGTGTTGCAACCCGATGGGCAAGTGCGTGCCTTCTTGGAATCCTGGAATTGAGTGATCATCCAGAGGCCTCACATCCAGAAGCCTCACATTCACATTTAGAGACGGTGGAAACAAACGTTTCCTGTTGAGTACAACAATCGTAATTGCTCAACCCAGTAGCCAATCGTGCTGTTGTAAGGTAAGAGCGCGGGAAATGGCATCAAAGGCAGAAATACCCTGACGCTGTGCCGTATTAACAATAGAACGCACCAATGCGAACAATTCTGTTCCCCAATCCGA
>JBCCWF010000175.1:0-11864 GCA_039194035.1 Cyanobacteria bacterium P01_E01_bin.6
GCCGGCCCTGTGACGTTCTTCTACAAAATCGATATCGCTTTCCGCTTTGCGATTTTTCTAGTGCTGGTTGTCCCTCCCGGCAGGGTAGGCACAACCAGCAAAATACGCAAAACAGATGAGTTTTAGCTTATTACTGAACTTGAATAACAGCTAACGCCGAGTTCTGAAAGTAATGACCTAAAATTTGCTGATAGTTATAACCACTTGATGCCATTCCCTGTGCGCCCCATTGGCTCATGCCAACACCATGACCAAAGCCTCTACCATTAATCACAAAGGCGACAGGAAAAGAAGCCACATTATTCGTACTTGCGACTCTCCCCATCTCTGGCTGAATGCTAAATAGAGTACTTCTCAGACCGAGCGATCGCCGAAGCTCATTTCCCGTAAGAGTTCGTGTGTTCTCATCTCCGACAACCCGTACCGATGAAACTCGCCCTCTTGGCGTCCATGCAACAGGCGTGATGTTTACAATTCGCCCTACACCAGAAATACGTTCTTGTAGCTCAGCGGCTGAAAATTGCTCATTCCACTGAAACACCGGAGCATTTTGGTCAAAGTCAGCAACCCCCTGAAGATAGGGCCGTGGATTAGACCATACGTGCTCAACATTTTCAGTATGACCACCAGAGGAAGAATGAAACACAGATTCAATGATGCGTCCGTTATAAGTCAGAACTTGGCCTGCCGTTTCTCTCACAGCGATATGAGTTGTGCTTGCTTCTTCTTCCAATCCCTTATAGACCTGCCACGTCGTGGTATCTCCCACATCAAAAACACTGTTACCATTCGTTTGTCTTCTATACAATGCATAGGTTCGAGCGGCGACAGCCTGGGCTTTTAAGGCTTCTATCGGCCAGTTTGTTGGCATCTCTCCGCCAACAACACTGTATAAATATTCTTCCAAATCGACGTAATTGACAGCCGTTAATCGTCCACCCACAGCGACGACAAGAGTTCGACCTCGATACCATTTATTACCAATGGCAACATATCCACTTTCTGTTGGCTCAAGCCAAAATTGATTCCCTTGGAATTGGTGAATTTTCAGCTGACTTGCTTGAGATTCGACAAGGACACTTCCCATTGCTGGAATCTCAGCAATAACACGCCCATTGCCATCACGCAGCAAGGATTTTGTTGAGGCTCCCACCTGCACCGTCTGAACCTCTTCTTCAATCGCAACGCGTAGTTCCAACGCTGATGCCTCGGAAACCGTTCCCAAAATACAGCCCAACAGTACTGTTAGAGTACTTAGTCCGAGGAGAGTTGGTTTGCTAGCAGGAATGCGAATCAATCGCCGCAATCCTGACAAAGTGCCCATAAACAAACGTCCCAAGCTCCTCCACTGATTTCCATCAGTGTGCAAGGCTTCCTGTTGAACCACTGATTGGTTAATCATGTCTTCTGTTGGTTCAGCTGTTATTTGTTCGGGGGAGATCCGATGAGGTTGTACGAAGAGGCTAACAGTCATACATTTACCAGTTTTCTAGATACGTTTTCAGGATTAAAGAGTCAGCAACAGGTAATCATTACATGCTTGGTTATCAAATGGGCAAGAAGTTTTCTTTCTCAGAAAATAATCAGTATGCCTACAAGATCTTACATTTTATTGAACTCGTGCCTTTAGAAGAGAAAGCTACCAATTAGACCCCTTTATTATCTGGTCAGTATGCAGCAAAAAATATCCCCAGCAGAATTACGAAGAAATATATCGCTATCTATAAACGCGCAACAAACTAATACAAGGCAGCTCGAACAAATCCTCTGCGCTAGAAACATTCAGTAGCTGCAAACAGACAATAGCTACAAAATATTCTATCTACATATTCTTCATCTGGTACTTCGACAAAAGTCAAATCATCGCTCAATGAGGGCCAGACCCAAGAGTGTCCTATGTGTTGCATCGAAAGTAATCTATTGAATCGTCATCCTAACGGTTCCCGATTCCTTCAATTAAGTGCTGCTAGCAAGCAAAAAGTAACACGGTGAGGAGTCCCGACGAATACATCATCATGAGTGCAAAGCAGAACATTTGAACTCATGGATGTTCTGATCCCAATGTTTCAGAAAAAAAAGGTAATTTTCTTTCTACTCAAGTCAGGCGATTGGGTGTTAGCATCTGCATGTTGGTTCTTATCTCGACAACGCGATGAGAATTTGTGAACTAATGACTTTACGCGATACTATGTCCGGATCTAACCCCGAAGCTCAAAAAATTCGCGCTATTATCCGTCCAGACACGGATGAATCCGGTGAGCGGATTTTGATGCCCTGGGAAACGGAAGGCGAATTTGAAATTGAAGCCCTGATTATCAGCCAGAAAAACGGCGAACTGCTTGTAAAAGTACCGCGGGGCGATCGCGAAGATTATTTAACAATCTTGGGATTTCTTCCTGGAAAGGTAACTCGGCAGCGCTGGAAGCTCCTATGTGTGAGGGCATCAGGTCAAGTTGAATTATTAGATGGCGAGCCTTTGAAAAGCTGAGCACGTCATTCATGTGTCATTGGATTTTCTCAGGATTGCCGATAGGAGCACTGAAGGGACGATCCAGAGATAGGCTTGTGTCTGAAGGCTTCATATATTCTGGCGACTAGAATAGAGGAGTATGTATTTGAAGCTGCTTATCGGCAGCTTCAAATATGTGTCTTTTTATGTTGTCAGAACTCCGAAGAGTACTTGCGGACAATTTTTTATGAAGTCTGGTTGGCGTATTGGCTCTGTCTTTGGAATTCCTCTGTTTTTAGACCCATCGTGGTTTTTGGTTTTGGTGTTGATTACGTTTCTCTACGGTTCAACCTGGCAAAGCAAAAATTGGGGGTCTGGAACCGAGTGGGTTGCAGGTTTTGTGATGGCTCTGTTGTTGTTTGGCTCAGTGTTACTTCATGAGTTGGGTCATAGCCTTGTGGCACTTTCCCAAGGGATCAATGTGACCTCGATTACGTTGTTCCTTTTTGGAGGCATTGCCTCAATTGAACAAGAATCGAAGACGCCAGAACAAGCCTTTCAAGTGGCGATCGCTGGTCCTGCTGTCAGTCTGGGTTTATTTGCGGTACTTTCAGTTATCCATCGTGTTTTACCCATCAGGGATCCAGCCCTAGAAGTACTCGATACGCTCGCCTGGATTAATTTAGTGTTGGCAGCGTTCAACATGATCCCAGGATTGCCCTTGGATGGTGGTCAAGTGTTAAAAGCTGCCATTTGGAAAGCGACAGGGAATCGGATCAAAGGGGTTCGCTGGGCATCCCGAGTTGGACAAGCCCTGGGGTGGGTGGCGATCGCCCTAGGACTAACGCTGTACTTTACCGAATTCAAATTCGTCTTTCTCTGGATTTCATTACTGGGATGGTTTGGTGTACGTAATGCATCTGCCTATCGCCGCGTATCTGACCTGCAAGACATCCTCTTAACACTCACCGCATCTGATGCCATGACGCGCGAATTCCGTGTCGTTGATGCCCGCACGACGGTGCGAGAGTTTGCCGATAGCTATGTCTTGGAAGACTCCCATCCAGCAATGTACTACGCGGCATCTGACGGGCGATATCGAGGAATGGTCAGCATTGATGACTTAAGGCATATTGAACGCAGCCTTTGGGATACTAAAACCCTGCATGATATTGCTCAACCGTTGACCGATATCTCCTCTGTTCCCGAGTCTGCTGCTCTGGCGACGGTCATCGTAACGGTAGAAGACGAAAAGTTGCAGCATATTACAGTTTTATCGCCTGCTGGCGCTGTGTCTGGAGTCATTGACCGGGGAGATATTGTTCAAGCCGTCTCACAAAAGTTAGGCATTCCGTTTGCCAGTGCCCTTGTGCGACGCATCAAAGAAGAGGGTGCCTATCCCCCTGAATTAAAACTTCCAGAAATTGCTCGAGCGATTAACCCAGACAGCAAATAGCCCTTTGTTGGGCTTGTCTTTGTAAGGCAAGATTCTGGGGCGCTCCGCGCCCCAGAATCTTGCTAAATTCTTCTCGGCTTAAGTTATAAGCCCTTTGTTGTGTCTTATCGTTATCGATTGATTTCAACCACCGTTTGATGACCATTGAAAAAAATCTAATGAAAAAAATCTAATGGTCACCAAAACCGATGCTTTGTTAGGTAGTTCGCGAACGCTGGAGATTTCGATATGTCTATGGGATACGACTTGGCAAGCTTCTCAACATTGCAACGAATAAAGGAGGGTTTGGGGTGTGTTGCGCGCGCCAACTCTTCCTTTTTCTGTAGATTTTGCCAGGTCGTGTAGGATAGCGGGACGAATCGCTACTATCAAAGTTTCGTCAATGCTGTATTGTAAACCGTCTCATTTAGCTGAACTGATGTCTCAAGATCGATGATCGGCTGCGGGTAATTTACGCCTATTGTCACGCCACATTGTTTCTGATCGTCAGGTGTCAGTTTCCATGGTTCATGTACGTTGCTGACCGGCACCTGCCGAATTTCTGGAAGCCAATACTTTACGTAGGCTCCTTCCGGATCATAGTTTTTCGCCTGTTTTGGAATATTGAAATAGCGGAACCCTCGACTATCGTTACCAACACCAGCCATATAGTTCCAGTTACCATAGTTGCTGCACACATCATAATCAACAAGCTGAGACTCAAACCACTCTGCTCCCATACGCCAATCAATGCCCAGATTTTTGGTTAAGAAGCTGGCAACGTTTTGACGCCCCCGATTTGACATAAAACCAGTCAGCAAAAGCTCGCGCATATTTGCATCAACCAGGGGAAAGCCTGTTTTCCCTAATCGCCATTTTTCAAATCGATCCCAGTCTTGTTTCCACGGAATTTTGAGGCGACGGAGTCCGGATGGATAGAAAATGCGATCGCCATGCTTGGCGCACACAAACCTAAAATAGTCTCGCCACAACAATTCGAAAACCAGCCAGTACGTAGACTCGTTTGCCTCGCGCTGGGTTTCATATCTCTGTACTTCTTCGTATACATAGCGAGGAGATAAGCATCCCAAGGCCAACCAAGGAGAAAACTTCGATGAATAATCTGCCCCTAACAGACCATTGCGTGTGTGCTTATAGCGACGTAGGCAGTTGTGTTCCCAGAAATAGGTTGCCAATCTTTTTTTGCCCGCTGTTTCACCTCCGATAAACGGCATCACGGCACGTTCGTCCGGAGCTGTCGTCTGTAAACCCAGTGTCGTTATCGTTGGCATATCTCCATCATCTAAATCAGACAGAGCTAAATCAGACAGGGCTAAATCAGGCAGGTCATGGATATGACTCGGCGAGGGAAATGTGGGGTTCACAGAGGATTTCTTTTCGACTGCTTTCCGAAACTGAGTAAATGTTTCAGGAAGCTGGGTAATGTCGAATGGCAAATCCTCAGGGTGATAGAGCGTTGCTCCCCAAAAGGATTTCGTTTCAATTCTCAGTGGCGTGAGGGCATTGGTTACTGCACCTTCTACAATCCGCTCCTCGAACGTCACTTCTTGGTGAAAATACACGGCCTGAATGCCAAGTTCTTTAACAATCAGAGGAATGATGATTTCAGGTTTACCGTGTCGTAGGACGAGATCACTGCCGAGCGATCGCAACGATGATCGCAGGTCAGATAACGCCTGCAACAAAAATTGAGCCCGATACGCGCCTGTTTTTGGAAACCCAAATGATGTCTCGCCAAATTGTTGAGGATCAATGCAATAAAAAGGAATAACCTGTGCTCCTGATCGAAGAGCGCGGGTCAACGGTTCATGATCATGGACTCGCAGATCATGACGAAACCAAATTAGAATACGTTGCACCACCAAACATCCTCAAACGTGTCGTCAATGATCGGACGACATCCGCTTTTATCATGATGATACAGTTCGTAATATTTTGCGATCGCCCCAGACACATAAGGCATGCCGATACGCTTATCCGAAAACCAACATGCCTTATATTTCAGTGATTCTGCTCAATGATTGTGTTGAGGATTGCGTTCAATGGATAGCCGCTCAGGTTTACTCTTCTCCACCCTGGAGACGAAGCAGCAAAAATCCGAAGGATAATCCAACCAAAATAAGCGTAAATGACAAAATCGCTGCATTAAACATTTCGCCGTTCATTCGTATGTATCTCCTAAGTCAAGATGTGTCAGTTTTAAGTGCCAGTTCTCAGCAGAAATACATGTCCGTGCGCCCCTCAGATGGGTATGCTGTTAACCTGCAATGCCGTAACTCTCAGGTATTGTAGGATTAATCTCCGATGGTACGGTTGGAAATGCGGCATTGCCGCACTGTCCAGAGCACAATAGTAGATATATTCATCCCTTAAGCCTTAATGCATTTTAGGGCAGTTCGTGGTCAATTCATCTGATTTATTCGTTTCAGGCCCTACGGTTGTATTAATTTCTCTGGATATGGCTCCATCTTCGCGTCCGATTGTCCGTGCTCGTCCCAACATAGCCATTTCATCAGGCGACCCAGCAGGCATCAGTATAGAAGTTTTACTCAAAGCATTGGCCGATCCTGTGGTCCACTTATGGGCCGACATTACTGTCGTTGGAAATCGAGCCATTCTATGCGATGCGTATGACAAGCTCCAATTGCAGCCCTTAAACACGGCGATCGCCCATCCCAACAATCTCACCCTTCTAGAAATCGACGTTCCTGCTGACTTACGCTCTGGGATTATTCCAGGACAAGGAAATCAAGCATCAGGGCACATCAGTTTTCAGTGTATAGAGCAGGCGATCGCCCATACCTTAAACGGTACATTCGACGGCATTGTGACGGCTCCGATTGCCAAGTCAGCCTGGAAAGCTGCGGGGCATCACTATCCAGGGCAAACAGAATTGCTGGCGGAAAAATCTGATACAGAGCAGTTTGGCATGATGTTTGTGGCGCGATCGCCCCATACGGGATGGATTTTGAGAACTCTTTTAGCAACGACGCACATCCCCCTCAGAGCCGTTCCTGATGCCCTCACCGCCGAGGTTTTGACCCAAAAACTTGATCTTCTAATGATGACATTGCGTCGAGATTTTGGGCTGACTGCACCACGCATCGCCGTTGCCGGACTGAATCCCCATAGTGGAGAGCAAGGGCAACTCGGACGAGAAGAACACGACTGGATGATGGATTGGTTTCATGCCATGGGCGATCGCCATCCTACGGCCATCTTAGATGGGCCAGTACCGCCCGATACTCTGTGGGTTCGTCCGGGGCAGGCATGGTTTGGCACTAGCAAATCGGTAAACACCCATGACGCCTATCTCGCGCTCTATCACGATCAGGGATTAATCCCGGTCAAGCTATTGGGCTTTGATCGAGCCATTAATACGACTATTGGGTTGCCCTTTGTTCGAACATCACCCGATCACGGAACGGCATTTGATATTGCGGGACAAGGCATTGCTAATGACACCAGTATGAAGGAAGCCATCTATTGGGCCGTTGAACTGGTCAGCCAACGAACAAATGCGTGACATCCTTTACGGAGGCTAAGAATCTGTTGCCAAATAGCCAGTCACCAACACATCTGACCCAACGGAACGCCAGGATAAGTCGTGGAGCGCTAATGCATCCGTCATGTTGCTTCGCCCCAAGTCTCCCACTGGGGAGGGGGCTGATTTTCCGCCGATGATTTTAGGTGCCACGAAGGCCCAAATTTTTTGTACCATTCCTTGGGCGATCGCCTGTGCTGCTAAGGTTCCGCCACATTCCCAAAGCACGGATAAACAATCTTTCTCATAGAGATGCACCATCGCCTGGGATGGGGTTAGGTTATCTAATTCAACAACCGTGACTCCATAGTTACGAAGGTGCTGCTGAAAATCTGGGCGGCAACCTCGATTGGTGAAGACGAGCGTGGGAGCGACATCTGTTTGCCATAATTGCGCCACGTCAGGCAAGTCTAATGTTCGGCTCATCACCACTCGAAGAGGATTGCGATCGCCCATTCCGTGAGTCGTCAGTAGGGGATTGTCTTGGCGCACCGTATTGCCACCGACAATCACGGCATCACAAGCCGATCGCAGCCGATGCACTTCGGATCGGGCAGATGGACTCGTGACCCACGCACTATGTCCTGTATCAGTCGCGATTTTGCCATCCAGGGTCATCGCATATTTCAAAATCCCAAATGATTGCTGATACAAAATGCAATGGACAAAGGCTTCATTAAGCCGCTGACACGCTTCTTCTTCAATGCCAACAGTTACCTCAATGCCCGCTTCCCGTAATCTTGCAATGCCTTTGCCAGCAACGTTTGGGTTTGGGTCAACCATACCGACAACAACTCTCACCACCCTAGCCTTAATCAAGGCTTCTGAACATGGAGGTGTCCGTCCATGATGGTTACAAGGTTCCAAGTTGACGTAAACGGTTGCGCCCGCAGCATCGTCCCCGGCCTCTTGTAACGCAAAAACTTCAGCGTGGGGCTGACCCGCTTTGGGATGATAGCCTTCCCCAACAATCCGCCCGTCATTAACGACCACAGCACCGACCATTGGATTGGGAGATGTTTGTCCCACCGCTGTCTTCGCCAACTCCAAGCATCGACGTATCATGCGCTGATCAAATTCGATGAGGTCTTGCTTTGCCATCACTACAATGTGTTCGTTTCTGTCATCAATGGCGCTAAATGCCTATCTACTGATCACTATAGGCAACTAAGTCGCTAGACATAAGTAAACGTAACCTTCCAAATCCTGTGCCGCCCGCACATCGGGCGGCACAGGATTTGGGGTTTTGGCCTTAATTTCGTCCAGGTACTTACCAACTTCTTGAAGCATCCAACGAATCTCGACGTCGGAATTTATCTAGCATGTCGTCTTGAGGTCAGGGTACACCTCTCGAATAATAGGATGCACAATGGCATGATTGCGGACATTCACCCCTAGGGCAAAGCCCGAATCAGAATCTATGGCATAGAGTCCCTTCTCTGCCAGCTTCATCACATAGGGAAAGGTGCTGTTATTCAAAGCTTGTGTCGCTGTCCAGGGAACGGCGCCCGGCATATTGGGGACCCCATAATGCACCACCCCTGCCTCCACATAGGTCGGATTAGAATGGGATGTCGGACGAACAGTTTCAACACACCCTCCCTGATCCACCGCGACATCGACAATCACGGATCCGGCTCGCATGGTTTCAACCATGGCCTGTGAGACCAATACTGGAGGCTTGCGCCCAGGGACAAGAACAGCCCCTACCAGAAGATCAGCATCTGACACTGCAGCTTCGATTTGAGCAGTGCTGCTATATAGCAACTCAGCACGAGAGCCAAAGAGAGTCTCCAAATAAGACAAGCGATCAACGTTAATATCAATAATTTGAACGTGGGCACCCATTCCAAGAGCAATGCGAGCAGCCTCGGTGCCAACAACCCCGCCGCCCAGAACAACCACTCGTCCTGGGCGAACGCCCGGCACTCCACTGAGCAATACTCCTCTGCCCCCATATTGACGTTCTAAAAACCGTGCTCCAAATTGGACAGCTAGTCGCCCTGCAATGATACTCATGGGCGTCAGCAATGGAAACACGGATTGATGTGGACGCTCAACAGTTTCGTAGGCGATCGCCGTTACCCCAGAGGCAATAAGCCGCTCAGTCAAGGAACGTCCTGCCGCCAAGTGCAAATACGTGAAAAGAATCTGCTCCGATTTCAAGAATGCATATTCTTGAGGAAGAGGTTCTTTGACTTTCACGACCATCTCTTGGCTCCAGGCGGCTTGAGCATCTGAAACAATGGTCGCTCCAGCTTGTTCGTAGTCACTATCGGTAAAGCCAGCGCCAGTGCCAGCCTGGGTCTCAACAAAAATGCGATGCTTCCTTTCCGATAAGCTACGAACGCTATCTGGGCTAAGCCCTACTCTAAACTCTTTATCCTTAACCTCTTTTGGAACCCCGATATCCATACCATGCACCTCTCTCCCGTGGCCTTCAATAGTGTCTAACCATGACGCAAGGGATGCTGCATCGTTCAATACCTGGAAGAAATGAGCACACTCATGACATGAGGGTTAACAGCCATCAGCCAATAAGCAACATGGATGCTTTCACTATGGATGCTTTCACCTCATCAAACGTCAGTAAAGTAGCCGTGAAGACAACCTGTCTTGGACTAACGTAAAACATGCATCACGTGTGACACTTCGATGCTTGTCCTCGGCGGATCATAATTGATCGAGTTGAGCTTTTAGCTCTTCAAGCTCAGCATCCACAGCACCAGCACCCTCCTGAGGAACGGTCGCGTCGGCGGCTCCTGCGGGCAATTGTCCTTGATCGGGAGTGGCCCCACTGATAAGCTGCGCTTTCATGGCTTCTAGCTCCGCGTCAACATCCCCAGACTCAAGTTCAGCAAACTGGCTTTCCAAGTTTGCTCCAGCCAACTCAGCGGAAGCCTGAGATTTTGCCTCCATCATCATGACCTTCTCTTCCATTCGCTCAAATGCTGCCATTGAGCTATTGGTGCTGAGTTGACCCATTGTGTCTTGCAGTTGCTCATTGGCTTTTGCTGCGCTGGCACGAGCCTTCAGCATGTCTTTTTTCGTCTTGGCTTCGGAAATTTTTCCTTCGAGCGCAATTAAATTACGCTTCATTGCATCGACTTGATTGACTTGAGAATCCAGCTGAGCATTCAGTGATGTTGCGGTATCAGCATGCATTTTCTTGCGAGTCAACGCTTCACGAGCTAAGTTTTCATCACCTTTTTGGATGGCGAGCTGAGCACGTTGGTGCCACTTGCTAGCCTCTGTTTCCGCTTGATTGGCTTGTTGCTGAACGCGTTTCTGGCTAGCGATCGCCTGTGCGACAGCTTGACGCATTTGCACTAAATCTTCTTGCATGTCGATGATGGCTTGATCCAGAATCTTTTCTGGGTCTTCTGCAGCTCCAACCATCGAATTCAAATTAGACCGAATCACTCGGCTTACACGATCAAACAATCCCATGACGTCTTTCTCTGGGTTCTCAAGTGAATGAGATGAACAGCTTCACCAAGATATTGGACTTGCGCAAAAAGAAACATGATCATCTACATGACTAGTCTAGCCTAGTGACTTAAAAATAAACGACGGATAGGCGATCGCCCATAACCTTCTCCAGTCGATGGTGCGAATCGCCCAATGCTCGTGAATACTGAAGAGTTGAGCCAGAGAAGCGATGATCCGGGGATGTATGTGAGATTCTGTTGACCATCAACGGTTTGCGGGATTAATAAGCGCAAGGGTAGCACGGCAGGAATTTTTATGAATGCTCTATTTGAAGAACCCTAATGGCTTCCATCCATAAGTTTTAGCGCATGTTTATCGACCAACTCATCAAAGATGCATTTAGCTTCATTAAACGCATAGTTGCTTGGAATAGTAATCAGGAGGAGGCTCAAAAAAAGCCATTTACCTCTATGCGAGCTCATACGAGTGAATGGGGTGTTATCAGCTTGGTGATTGGTCGGGATACTCCACGAGCACTTCGGACATGGATTTACTCCCAAAAACGATGGAATCATTCAGAAACCAATAAAAAGGTCCAGGATATTCCTAAAGACCTGCACTTTTATCTCGATTTTCTCGGCCCACTGCCGAATGTCAACACAGTCCGTGCAACAGAAGAGCGACTTGAACTTAAAAACAAACTAAGAAGTGGTCAAACGGTATTTACTCATCGCATCCAAATCTTGAATGCAAGTCATTTTCTAAATCAAGATGGAGTGTATGACTGTGAACTGATCTTCTGGAGTGATTTTGATTTCCATCGGGCAGGCAGCTTTGACCCCAATAGGACTTACGCAGAGCGAGAGGAGCAGTAGAGCCACAAACAGGGAATCATTCGCTAGAGTCAATCAATGAACGACTCTGTAAGCCGCCTGGACTATTGTCAATATCTTCTGGTCAGTCAAATCAACTATACCCTGACC
>JBCCWF010000176.1:0-11859 GCA_039194035.1 Cyanobacteria bacterium P01_E01_bin.6
CCTCTATTGGTACTTTATTTTCTAGCAAGTCCCTTAGTGACGCCATTGGACATTGCAGAAGAATCTACTCATGTATTCAGTGCGTCTTGCAACGCTGCAATCCCAGCCTGCCCGACTTCGACATCCTGATCTCCGGTACCAGAGCCCACACCGATCGCCCCAACGATCTGCCCATCAATCACAATAGGTAGCCCTCCTTTCAGGTTAGTCAACAATCCACCCGTTGCCAGCGCCAACTTCGTCTCTACCTCCGCAGGCACTCCACCCGTCTTCGCCCGACTCGATGCAGCCGTAATTGCCTTTTGGGTAGCCGACAGCTGACTCAGCACCTTCGCCCCATCCATACGAATAAACGCCAGTAAATTCCCTCCCGTATCCACCACCGCAATACACTGAGGCACCTGCATGGCTTCAGCTTGGGCGATCGCCCCCTGCAACACAATCATCGCCGCCGCATGAGTCAGTTCCTGAGTTTGCCGCAAATACATCGATATGCCCTCTCCAAAATCCAAAGTTCAAAATCCAAAATTCAAACTTCTCTCAATCTGCTTCCACAATGGCTGCAATCAGATTACTCCCCGGAGCCCCCTGATGCTCATTCCCCGCCGATGCCAAAATCATCGGGTCACCCACGACAGACGCCACCACTGCATTTGCAACAGCTTTGGCCACAATGCCTCCATAGCCAGAAAGAAAGTCGCTGTGAATCGTATGCCGACGGCCTCTGACAGACTTAACCGCATCGGCACCGCAGTTCACAAACATCTGAACGATGCGCTGTTGCTGTTCTGGGGTGAGGGGCTGCGTGACCGTCAATCCTGCCGTTGATAATGCCGCGTAAATCCCGTCCGTATTGAGCTGGTCGGTCATGATGCCATGCCCCACGCGGTATCGGCTCACAGACTGTTGGCTATTGCCCATCACTAAGATACGGCAAGCAGATTGCTCGCCTCCCGCCGAGACGGATCCACGGTTTGTATATAAGGTGCGATCGCGGTTGACGACATCGTCACTGAGCTGAGCGTCAGAAACCTCTCCTAGGGCTAGGGCGATACCTAAGGCACTGGCCCCTTTTGACAACGAACTCGCCTGTCCCAAATTGGTGCTGACAACAGCGACCCCTCTCTGGGCTGCATCCTCTAATCGAGCAGGCGTCATGGCGGGACATTTCACCTCAACACAGTGAACATCGGCTAAATCCGATATGCCCGCATCGGCAATGGCGTCTTTCACGGCGTTGGCAACTAGCTGAATTTGAGTTAGGGTACCATAGTCTTCAGGATGTAAAACACGTGTATTCGCTGCACCGATGGTTAAGCGTTTCTCCGTTGCAGAGGCATGGGTGGACGAAGAGGAATGGGCGGACGAAACAGAAGAATCAAGCCGTCGCCGAGTAAATATGGTGTAGTGGGGACTCATCAACCCACCGCAGAGACCAATCATCATCATGGGAATGCGATCAAAAACGGCCTGCGGCGATAGCTGGAGATACTCGGCTAAGACGAGCTGCATACACAGCGACGTATAGCCTCGGGCGTAGCCCGTCCCTTCGGTTTGGGCAATAATGCCAATGATGTCTTTCGCTTCAATCTGTTGGCTTGCTAACAGTGCGTTTAGCCCACTCACGTCCTCAGGGGCGGCCATGGGCAACCGAAACACCCCAACATCTAGCAGGTGAGAATCAGAGGCTTGGTTATCCGTTGTCATAGGTTCCGTTAGTTTATTCGTTGGGTTATGTGTTGTCATCGTATTCACCGGGCGTTCAAAACCATTCGAGCAGCATCAAGGGTGGAATGAATGTGGGCCAAGGATAGCAGGATTGCTTGATCAACATTTCGCAGGCGATAAGACTCTAAAATGTCTCGGTGTTCTTGCTCGGAGGCATTCCGTTGAGGCAGCTTAGGCTGAGCACCAAGGCTGCTATCGAGTGGCGTGTCCTGCGCAAATGACAAATTAATATAAATGGTGGCGATATCTGCCATTCGTTCAAGGGTGGACTGAAGATGGTGATTGGGTTGACTGCCATACAGTTGACGATGGAAATCACGATTGAATGCTAACCATCGAGTCTGATCCGGTTCTGCTTCCATCTGATCAAGAATGGATGCGGCGTCATCGATTTGCTGCGGAGTGATGTGTTGAATACCTCGGCGCACGCTGATGGGCAACAAGGCCGTTCGGACTTCAAAAATGTTTTCCAACTCAGACAGGGTTGGCGTGTGAACGATGGCTCCTCGAAAGGCATCAACATCAATCAGACCCTGACTATTCAGCTCCCAGAGAGCCTCTCGAATCGGCGTCACGCTCACGTGCAGCAACTCTGCTAGTTCCGCCTGCACGAGGCGAGTCCCCGGCGGAATGTCGCCCGACAAGATGGCCTGCTTCAAATAGTCCACTACGTTTGCTTGGGTTGTGCGAGAAATCCGCTTCACCCCTGACACTGACAGGCGGACAGTCATAACGTTTCCACTTTCTGCACGTGTTTACAACATCTCATTCGGGAACTGTCGGCATGTCATCGCTTTATTCTTGCGCTCGATAGACGCTCAAGGTAGAAAAAAATTGTTACGAAAGCGACAGCTCTACAATGGGTTTTCGTTTCATATATCATATATGTTTTAGATTGAACGCATTATGTGAGTTAAATTAAGCCCTTATATATAGAGGGTTTCAGCTAGCATCAAAATCTGGAGATTGGACAGTTTCGACGTATCTACGTCATTTCAGCGATCAACTCACATAAGGCGTATTGAAGGCTACGTTACTGATGCATGATTTCTGTTCACGGATCGCTATATAGCGGTATGCAACCGCGTCAAGTACAAAATCGGTGATGTGGGGCGCGCCGCGCCCCACATCACCGGTCTTAATCAACCCGCACAGCGCTATATATTGCTCTAGTACTGATCACGGTTGTATGGGGGTGGTGCCAGACGAGGGATAAACCCATCGTTACGGCTGTTTGGTTACGGCTTGATAGGAATGCCTTGCTTGCAGAGGGGACAGTCTTCTGGAGAGACCGCATCCATGCCCTCCAAAGTAATCAGAACCTTTGTGGGACATCCCAAGTCGACATGAAACAGTCCTTTTGTTGCAATTAAACTGACCCCAATGGGCGTTGCTTTTGCTGAGCGAACAATCTGGATGAGTTTCTTTGCGGTTCCTCCCGTTGTGGTAATGTCATCAACGATTAAAACATGGTGTTGAGGTGCGATCGCAAAGCCATCAATTAGCTCATAATCATGATTTTTTTGACGTGCGATCGCCACGTTTACATTGAGTCGCTTCGCCGTTTCAAAAGCTAGAATGCTGCCGGCTTCGTTGGCACCTAAAACGAGATCAATGGGTGGTGAGAATTGGTTGGCGATCGCATCAAATAAAAACTCAGTTGCATGAGGGTTTTCTAGTAGCTTAATACAGCGAAAAAAACGACTCGAATGCAATCCACTAGCAAGCTCGAAATGACCTAGCTGGAGTGCTTCTGTACTGTCAATTAGATGTTTAAGTTGGACGTCTAAACTATCACTCATTCTAAGGTTTGATCCGAATTGAGGATAACTTCCGCAAGAATATCATAGGGGGTCATGGATACAACGTCATCTTCATACGATACAAGGGCAGAAATGCCTGATGAAATGAACGTGAGTGCTTCGAAAAAGTGTCATGGGATACAAATATCAACTGTGATTTATTTAATGATATGCGAAACGTCAAAGCGCTACGTTCAGATTTATTGAATCTGGTTGTGTTTTTTTGTGACCTTCATACATTTTTTCTCTGAATCCATGGTTAGAACTCTTTTTCCAAAAGCTCTTTTTCAAAAATACGTCGCTCGCCATTCCGCTGTATCGGCGTTGATATTAGCGACTGTGTTTGGTGGGGTAGCCTGCCAAACGTCCACAACACCTCCGGTTGCAGAAGAGGAAGCCCCGGCTGAGGTCGAAACTGAAGCCGCCGCAACGCCCGACGAACTCACTCCGGTCAACTTTACACTGTCTTGGCTACTGCAAGGAGTCGATGGCCCGTTGATGCTTGCTATCGAGCGAGGTTACTTTGCGGAAGAAGGGTTAGATGTCAGCTTTGAGCGGGGGTACGGATCGTCGGGAACCGCCGCAACCATTGCCGCAGGCCAGTATGACATCGGCTTTGGTGACATGTATTCCATGATTGAGTTCAATCAGCAAAATCCTGACGATAAGCTGATTGCAGTCGCAGTTGCCTATAACAAGGCTCCCTTTGCGTTGATTTCGTTTGAAGAAAGCGGCATCAACTCGGTTGAAGACATGATCGGCAAAAAGTTAGGCGCACCGGTGGGTGACGCGCCACGCCGACTCTGGCCTGTGTTGGCTGAGCAGGTGGGTGTCGATTCTGAGGGAGTTGAGTGGGTGACGATGGAACCCAAGCTACGCCAGAGTTTCTTGCTCCAGGGAAATGTTGACGCGATTAGTGGGTTTAGCTATTCGATGCTGCCGGCATTGGTTGAAGGGGGCCGCTCCTTGGATGACCTGAATATTTTTTATTACACTGACAATGGGTTAGATCTATACGGCAACGTGCTCCTCGTAAAGCAATCTTTCTTGGCCGAGAATGCTGACACTGTTAGTAGTTTCATCAAAGCCTACTTGAAGGGGATGCAGGATACCTTGCGAGATCCAGCAGCGGGACTGGCAAGCGTCATGGCAGCGGGTGATGAGCTGATGGATGAAGGCGCGGAGAAGCTTCGCCTACAAATTGCACTCGATGGTTTGTTGGTGACGGATGAGGTCGAGGAGATTGGGTTAGGGGCTGCGGATCCAGCGCGATTAGAAGCGACCATTGCTCAAACCGTAAAAGGCTTTGATTTGCCAGAAACTCCAGCGATTGATGAGGTTTTTGACGGTAGTTATCTACCTCCGTTAGAAGAGCGTCAAGCGCCGCCTGCATCTGAACGCCAACCTCTTGAATAACAGAACCGTTGGCTTCCTGTAGGCTCCTAGGGTGAGAGCCTACGTTGCTGTGTTTTGTCCGTGTAGCCTGCGTCTAATGATGCAAGCTACACGGATTTGCTTTTATGAGGGGATTATAGGGCGCTCAGCACCCTATAATCCCCTCATAAGACATCGATATTTTTATTGATTCAAGTTATTGATTCAAGAAGGGCTTGCCATGATAGATATTGGCCTCACCCATATTGCGCTGCCAGCCTCCAACATTGAGCAAAGCATCCAGTTTTACCGCACCTACGCCAACATGTCTGTGGTTCATCAGCGGGTTGATGAAGACACTGGCGTTCCTGTGGTCTGGCTTTCTGACCAGACGCGCCCGTTTGTCATTGTGCTGATTCAGACGGTCTCGGTTCACCCCGTTCTTTCCCCGATGGCTCACTTGGGGGTGGGGTGCAAAAGTCGAGAAGAGATGGATGCTCTGTGCAAAAAGGCTCAGCAGGAAGGGGTTTTGATCAAAGCTCCCCAAGAGTCTGGCTATCCGGTTGGCTATTGGGCGTTTCTGCGCGATCCAGACGGACACACGCTCGAACTCTCCTATGGTCAAGAGGTGGGGCTAGCCGTCGAAACTGCGGCTCAATCGTGATGAGGTCGTGATGAAACCGATGAGCGCTCACAGCATGATGGGAGAGGGCAACACAGTTTTCGGCAAACAGGCATGAACCCCTTTTGTGGGTAAATTGACGGCTTGGGTGATGTGGAAATTGATGCTCAAACTGCAAAACATATAGGCGTCTTCGGCGGTCATGCCAACGTAGCGTTGTAGGAACGTTAACATTCGCTCAAGGCTTTGCTCGAAGGCAGCATCTAGCGTTGGCCCAAATCCCATGGTGATCCAGTCGGTGGGGGTTTCTGCCAAGGGCAGGGGAAGATGAGCCAGGTGACGGTGCGATCGCAACTCAATCACCCCATTCATCGAGGTTTCTAAGGCAGTTAAACAGGCTTCCCCGTCTCCTTGCACGCTGTGACCGTCACCGATAGAAAACATCGCACCGGGTAAGAAGACAGGTAAAAACAACCGACAGGGTGCTGTCAGAAGGCGATTATCCAAGTTGCCGCCATAGTCACCGGGTGGAATCGAGTGCCGCTGAGTATCGGCGGTTGCAACCCCTAAGATGCCAAAAAACGGATGGAGAGGAAGGGTGATGCCACTTTTGGGTGGAAACTCGATGGTGCCTGATGCCAAATCAATCGGGGTAAAGCGCAACACCGGCTGATCAAATCGATGGGGGAGGGCACCGGCTCCTGGGCGCATCAGCGTAAATCCTAGGGGAATGCTAGGAGTGACCTCTTCTAGCCGTACTTCCAACACATCACCGGGTTGGGCGTCTTCGACATAAATCGGCCCCGTCAAGAGGTGAGGCCCATCTGCAATGCGACGGTCAGGAGGCAGATGTTCGCAGATCTCTAAAAATTCGGGGGGGACAAATTCTTTGGGTGCTGATTGATACACAGGCACACCTGAAAAGGTTTCGACCTGAATGCGATCGCCCGAATGCACGGTCAACGCAGGGGGTAGCGCTGAGGAGAAGCCACCAAAATGAACCGTTTCACACGTTGCTTTAAGGGTATGAGTAACCACGTTGAACAAGACCTGATTGAGGGTTCACCGGTATTCTGACCAGACGCATCTGTTAGACATTTCTGTATCGTCTTTTACAGCACGTGGTTTCGTTTCCACAGAGCATGTAGTCACAAATCATATATGATTCCAAGCTAATGTCAAAAGCGAGGCCTAGCAAAGGCAATGGTTGAGCATGTTTCTCGCACAATTCCGCCCCAGGTGACGACCTCTTCTGTCCTAGAGTTTCGGGATGTGGGTCTGCAATACGAAATGGCAGGCCTGCCCATGCAGGTGATTGAGCAGGTGTCGTTTACGATTTCTCAGGCTGAGTTTGTGTCCGTGGTGGGGCCGAGTGGGTGTGGCAAAACCTCATTGCTGCGGATGATTTCGGGATTAAACCCCGTAAAACAAGGAACCGTCTATTTTCAAGGGGAACCGATTACGAAACCGCTGCCAAATGTCGGCATTGCGTTTCAAAATCCAGTGTTGCTCCCGTGGCGCAACACGATTAATAATGTGTTGCTGCCGTTAGAGATTGTTCCTCCCCATAAGCAGCGGCTCAAGACCCAGCGGTCTAAATATGTGGCTGATGCCCAGGACTTGCTGGCGACGGTGGGGCTGAAAGACTTCCAGAAATATTACCCCTGGCAATTGTCGGGCGGGATGAAACAGCGGGCATCCCTGTGTCGAGCGTTGATTCATCACCCTGAAATTTTGTTGCTGGATGAACCCTTTGGGGCACTGGATGCATTTACGCGCGAAGAGATGTGGGAAATGCTGCAGCGGCTATGGGAACGCTCCCAATGCACGAGCGTTTTGGTGACTCATGATTTGCGAGAAGCCATTTTCTTATCCGATACCGTATATGTCATGGGGCCTCGCCCGAGCCAAATTGTTTACATCTTGAAGGTCAATTTGCCTCGTCCGCGCACGTTAGATATGTGCTTTACGCCTGAGTTTCAGCAGATGTATTCCGACCTCAGGCACTATATCCAACGCAACTAGCGTTCAACGCAACTAACGGTCAACGCAACTAACGTTCAACGGAACGAAACTCAGCCTAGATGAGGTTTCGCTTCCAGGACAATGACATTTCACCCGCAACTTAATCAGGTGTTCATGATGGTCGTGATTAACAACACTACGAACCCGCCAACCTTCGACATGGCAAAGCTGCTGGCATCACGGCGAGCCATGTATGGACTCCCGATCGCCACGGCATTGCTCGTGTTTGTGGGGTGGGAACTCATTGTTCGGATTTTTGGTATCGCGGAATTTATTTTACCTACGCCGTCGTCTATTCTGGCGGAAATCCCCCAATGGGGGGGAGCCGTTCTCAAAAATGCATGGACGACCTTATTCACCACCGTTGTTGGGTTTTTGATTGCGCTGGTGTTGGGGGTCTTGATCGGCTTTATCATTGGCTACTCGAAGTTAGCCAGTTTGACGCTTTATCCGCTGCTGATTGGCTTCAACACCATTCCAAAGGTGGCACTGGTGCCGCTAATGTCGATCTGGTTTGGCATTGGGGCGATTCCGGCTGTGCTGACGGCATTTTTGCTGGCGGTGTTTCCCATTGCAGTCAATGTGGCGAGTGGCTTAGCCACCGTCGAATCGGAAATGCAGGATGTATTGCTCGCGTTGGGAGCCAATCGATTCGAAATCTTTCAGAAGGTGGGGCTTCCCCATACGATGCCCTATTTGTTTGCGTCGTTAAAGGTGGCGATTTCCCAGGCATTTATCGGCTCAGTGATTGCGGAGACGGTTGCCTCCAATGGCGGCATTGGCTATGTGATTTTGTCAGCGAGTTCAAACTTCAATGTGCCGCTGGCGTTTTTGGCGCTATTGTCGCTGGCCGTCATGGGTGTGGCGCTCTACAGCATCTTTGTAGTGTTGGAAAAGCGCTTTGTCCACTGGATTTAGGCGCGTTTGATGATGACGGCGATCGGGCCACCGCCGGGTGGGCCTTGGTGTTCGCTGCCGCCGGAAACATACACCATTGGGTCTTGCACGGTAGACGCAATGACCGCTCCGACGACCGCTCTTGCCATGCGCGTGTGGTTGATATCGGAATCATCCAGCATGGTGTGACGGCAGCCCAATACCTCGCCAGTCGGGTCGGCTTCGGCCTTGGCAAATACGTTAACGATGTCGGGCACTTGCTCGGGGGATTCCAGCGATGCCGTGGCACTCTCAATGGCACGCTGAACGGCTGCCGTGTCTAGGGCATGCTCCATCACACTGTGGCCAATCAGATACTTGCTGTGGGAATTCGTCGCGTTGCCCAAAACGAGAATTTCGCAGTTTTTGAGTTCTACTCCGGCAGAGGTGGAGGCAACGGCAGAATAAAGGGCGTCATTCGAACAGATGGCGTCATTGGTTATCTGTTCTGGGCGAAGTTCTCCCAGGGCAAGGGCAACGCCGAGGGCAGAGGCTCCTCGGGAATAGGCCATCGATTTATAGCTATCTTGGGTGATGCTGGTGTCGCTTTGGGCATTGCGGGCAGAGGTGATCAGGGGGCATTTGATTTGAACGAAGTGGACGTCGTGGGGCGAAAGGTTTGCCGTGTGAATCGCCCGCGTCACGCCCTCTGCAACCACCTGCACCATCGTCACGGTGCCGATTTCATCGACGGAGAAATCACGGGTGTGGCAAATGCCCACGGCCAACCCCGGATGAGACGGCCCATCACATCCCTCTGTCTGCTGAGTAAACACAGTCATGTGAGGACTCAAGACTCCCTCCGTTCCGCCAGACATAACAAACACAATCTGCTGGGCCTGATCATGGCCGATGAGGGGGTGGAGGTAGGTTTTCAGAGTGGCAACGGCGAACCCTCGGGTGAAATCGTTGACGCAGCCATTGCCTTCGGTTTTCCCCATGATAGCCACAATGCTTTTGGGATTGAGCGTCTGGTTTTCGATGAGGTCGATTAACCCCGTCAGGTCATCAGGGCTACGTTGGGGAATCTTAAACACATCAACGTTCATAACACTCAGGAATAGTGGACAACAGTCAATCGGTTGGACTGAATCGGCTGGATTAAATCGGTTGGATTGAATCGGTTGGATTGAATCGGTTGGATTGAATCGGTTGGATTGAATAAGAATCTGGCATCTGCCTTGCCAATGAGTCACGGCTAGCCGTTAAACCCGCATCAACACAAACTAATTTACAGATTCTAGACCTGTGTCGACCCCCGCAACCCCACGCTGCCGAGCTTCGGTCGTAAATCGCGTCAACCGTCGCAAGCTATCCAATAGCTTGTCAATCAGATCACTCATACCATTCAGTTCTACCCCGATTCACTCTTTAAAACCGTTGAGAATAAACCTCCACCCCTTCCCCCCTTCAGCCTTCACCTCTTCCCCACTCCACCTCTTCACTCTCAACGTTCCACACCAACCGCTCACACACCTCACACGCCTCCCGCGCTACCTCATCCGGTGGATCGGTGAAAATGGGATGATAGCGAAACCGATCGCAGCACAGCGCCAACCAAGAGAGCCAGCTACCCCGCCACTGCCGCTGCCGCGTATCCTTCACATCCGTCCCCACCCGCACCAGCTTCAAACACACCCGTCGCGCCCATTCCTGCTGCGGTGCCTTCAACGCCCCATAAATCTGCTCCGCCCGCGTATTCAGCGCCCCCATCAGCCGCCCCATCACCCGATAGGCATCCGTAGGCAAGAGTTTCTGACCCACATCGCGATAGTCCCACAGCTCTGCCAGAGCAAACTCTAATAGAGGCAAACAGTTCGTCTCCGTTTCCACATCCGCCAAAATCAGCTCCAGCAAGCCCTCCCCAAAGCGATAGCCTTGCCGATTGGCAGGTTTCTCGATCGCGTCTCTCAGGTCTTGCCCCTCCAGCGGCCCCAGCCACACCGCCTGCTGCTGAATCACCCCAATCAACGCCCCATAGCTGAGCCACGGCTCCACAAAATCCGCCCGCATCGTCGTTGCGATCGCCAACGGACAATCTGACCATTGCGAAATCTCCGTAATCCTCTGAATAAAAAGCCTGCGTTCATCCTCCGATGGGCAAACCGTAAACACCTCCTCAAACTGGTCAATCACCAGTAAGATGCGCACCCCATCCCCATCAGGTAATAAAGGCGGATCAATCAAGTCCTCTGGCCCAGGATTCAACACTCTATCAATGCCTTCAGTTTCAATCAGGGTATAGACCTCAGACCAGTCTTCAGGGTGGGCAAACAAGGGACAAAACGCCTCTTGTAGCGCCGACATGGGTTTCACCCCCGGCTTGATCGGCTCCAGCACCCGCCAACCCCTAGCCTCAAGCTGAGGAACCAACCCCGCTCGCACAACAGACGATTTGCCGCTTCCCGACGCCCCAATCAGTGGCACAAAATTAGCCTGCGCTAATTTTTGGAGCAGTAAATCCACCGTGCCCTGGCGACCAAAAAAAACTGAGCCGATGCAGGTGTAAATGCTTCTAATCCTTGATAGGGACAGATATCTTGTAAAAATTCCGGCTGTTGTTGCAGATCCCGCACGGCACGGCGAATGCCCTTGGCAATATCTAGGAACGCCGTATCGTCATTGCCCCAGGTGGTAACAGGTTTGCCATCTTTCGGCAATGCCGTCAGCGTTGCAAACGGAGCATCCTGCAATCGCATGGCCGCAGAATAATTGGGATAACCTTTGCAACGCCCGCACGATGTCGCTGCAGCGCCTGAGTGCCTCCTAACTCCCACAACGCATCCGACGCTAAAAAATCAGCACTGACCAACAGCAAAATCACCTGAGCCGTTGCGAACTTGCGCGTCACGAGCGGATCGATTTCTTCTCCCGCATCAATATCGCTATCATCCCAACTGGCGATAACGTTGTTGCGTTTGAGCGTACTCAGATGATTGCTTAAGGCATTGCGTAGTGCTTCATCCTTTCGGGCATAGGCGACATAAACAGTGATGGGGTTGATAGACATACACATCGGGGGTGGGGGGCGAATCGTTGAAAACGTTCCAAAATTATAGCCCTACTGGTTTCAACCCTATTCAACCCGATTTTCCATAGCGGTATGAAAAGCGGTATACACAGCTACGATAGGATGCAGATTCTCGTTTCTCGTTCCCAGCGTCTTGCTGGGAATGCCACCCAGAGACTCCGGCTCTGGATGGCCATGGAGGCAAAGCCTCCATGGCGATTTCCCAGTCGAAGACTGGGAACCAGAAAACTCAGCTTCTCGTTCCCAGCGTCTTGCTGGTAATGCTACCCTGAGACTCCGGCTCTGTATGCCATGGTGGAAACGCCTCCATGGCGATTCCCCAGTCGAAGACTGGGAACCAG
>JBCCWF010000177.1:0-11853 GCA_039194035.1 Cyanobacteria bacterium P01_E01_bin.6
AAAAACCTGGGGAGCGCCCCTCCGGGACGCTCCCCAGGTTTTAAAGTGAGTTTATTGATGCTTATCTACTTATCTACTTAGGCTGGGAACTGTCATTCCCATTATGGTTTGAGAATATGGTTTGGGTTCATCTTAAATTTTCTTAGAAAGGCAAGGCACCTCATCCATGCAGCACCTCGACCTTGTTAAGCCATCTCGTTGGCAACTTCCCGCTCAACTCGTTACGCCTGAGAATTTTGAGCCATTCGGACAAGTCATTTACGCTAGCGACGATGGCAAAGGGTTTGATCAACACGATGCCCAACTCAATTTGGAGAATGGAACGCCACGCTTTTACATCATGCGACTGCATCAGCGAGGCCGACTCTTTTCAGCCATTACTCGCCATGAACAATGCACACAATGTCTGGGTTCATTAGAAGGAAAACCTTGGTTAATTGCGGTTGCGCCCACTGGAGAAGCTGCGCGTCCTCAACCGTCCGATATTCAAGCCTTCCACATTCCAGGGAATTGTTTCATTAAACTTGAAGTTGGAACGTGGCATGCAGGGCCTTACTTTGACGGTGAATCTGTTGATTTTTACAACTTAGAACTGAGTGACACCAATATTGTGGATCACGATACCTGTAACTTGAAGGAAAGCTATGGACTGATTTTTGAAATCACGTAACCAGCGTCCGAAAGAGCACCAAAATTTCAAGCAAAACCTTCCTATCTTTAAGTAGACAAAAAATAGACAAATAGGCTTGTTCAGAATTGTGATGCTCCCCAGGTCTCACTCATCGGAAGGGCTAGATTAATTTGACAGCTCTGAGAGCCAGAAAAAGACCAAACGCTAGGCCCAGGAAACCGCCCAGCATGATGATGTATGCGATCGCACCACCCATAAACACTACGCTCCTTATCAACGACGCTTTTTATTGAACCCTGCCGACATGATGTGAGTCTTTTCCGTAAGCGATGCTCACGCCACTCTCATTCATATCTCCACATCATCAGAGGCAATCGACCTACGATGACTAATGGTTTGGCTACTCCCTATTGAATCATTTTCTGACACTCCCTACGAATCCATAGCAGTCTCTTCAGTAGCAATTTAGGGAGAGGCAGGGAGGCATTTGGTTTATGCTAAAAGTCCAATCCTGATTCAATCAATCGCCCATGAAATCTGTCATCACGGTTCCATTACCCGAACGCTCCTATGATGTGGTCATTACGCCTGGCGGACTGGATGGCGTTGGGAAAGAGTTGATTGACGCGATTCGACAAGGTAACGGTGCTGATCGGAAGCTCGGGAAAAAGATGTTGCTCGTGTCGAACCCCACAGTTTTTGGCCTCTATGGAGAAAGGGCGATCGCCTCACTCACCAATGCTGGATTTGATGTGGCATCGTGTCTGTTGCCCGATGGCGAACAGCATAAACATCTTGCGTCTATTCAGACCATCTACGATGCAGCACTGACCCATCGGCTAGAACGATCGTCTACTCTCGTTTCTCTCGGCGGTGGGGTGATTGGCGACATGACGGGATTTGCTGCCGCTACTTGGCTGCGAGGCGTCAACTTTGTCCAAATTCCCACCACGCTCTTGGCCATGGTTGATGCGTCGATTGGCGGGAAAACAGGGGTTAATCATCCCAAGGGCAAGAATCTGATTGGGGCGTTTTACCAGCCTCGTCTCGTGGTGCTCGATCCAGATGTGTTGCAAACGCTGCCGTCCCGCGAATTTCGGGCTGGCATGGCCGAGGTCATTAAATATGGCGTGATTTGGGATGTCGATTTATTTGAGAAGCTGGAGATAGCTGTAGGAATTAGCGACCACAGTACGATGCCTGCTGAACTGCTTCAGACAATTCTCACTCGCTCGTGTCAGGCGAAGGCTGATGTTGTCAGTCAAGACGAGAAGGAAGCAGGACTACGAGCCATCTTGAACTATGGGCACACCATTGGTCATGCGGTTGAGAGCTTGACGGGCTACACCTCTGTAATTCATGGGGAGGGAGTTGCCATTGGCATGGTTGCAGCGGGACAAATTGCGGTGGAACTGAACCGATGGGATGCAGAGCTTCAGCAGCGTCAAATCGAGTTGATTCGTAAAACAGAATTGCCTACCCAGATTCCAAATGCGCTTGACCCATCTGACATTATCGAAACGCTGCAAACCGACAAAAAAGTTGAAGATGGTCGTGTCAAATTTATCTTGCCATCTGCCCTTGGAACGGTGGAAATCACCAAGGACGTTCCGTCAGATATCGTGCTGAATGTTGTCAAAGCTCTTCAACGATAAGGCTGCCTATACTCTAGCGATGCCAGGTTCTCGTCATCGGAAGCGTGAGGAATGAGTTGTTAACGGGCGATCGCGCATTAATATTAAGTACCTGGACGAAGTTAAATCCCAAATCCCAAATCCTGTGTCGCCCGCTGTGCAGGCGGCACAGGATTTGGAAGGTTACGTTTACTTATGTCTATCGACTTACCTATTCACATCTTTCCTGGCGCTTAACGATAAAGCTGAGCGGCGGTCAGGGACTGACTCAAGCTTGCCTCACGCTCTCCGGGTAGGGCGATCGCCATAAAGTAGGTTGCAGGATATAAATAATCATCTCCAGATTCATCAATCACCCGAATTATCTCGTGGTTGCTAGCTTTTTCGTCGGGAATAATTTGATCGCCTTGGCCTTTTTTCCAAAAATGCAGCGTAGTCCTGATGATTGATGCCAACTAGCAAATTCCATCGCTTGTGAACCTCTTCGCCATCGGTTGAATTCAATCCAGCATTATAGTGACCCCAAAATCTCAAATTTCAATCACGCCACACTCCGAGGCTTTCAAGTGATGACGCCTAAAAGCTTGACATGCGAAATGGTACACTAGTCCTAAGAATCAACAATTGTAGCTGACTGTTGTTTGTCACCAGATATAGAGTGTCAAGTGTAAATTTGTCTGGCTATCACACCATAGATCGGTTACTCTTTACTCAAATCTTCTGCGCGGTTTGAGTCTTATGTCTTTTGTTGGCCTACATATTCACAGTGACTATAGCCTCCTAGATGGGGCGAGCCAGTTGCCTGACCTCGTTGCCCAGGCCGAAGCGTTGGGCATGCCGGCGATCGCCCTCACGGATCACGGGGTGATGTATGGTGCCATCGAGCTAATGAAGGTCTGCAAAGGCAAAGACATCAAGCCCATCATTGGCAATGAGATGTACGTCATCAATGGCGACATCACCCAGAACCAACGTCGCCCCCGCTATCACCAGGTGGTATTGGCCAAAAACACCCAGGGCTACAAGAATTTGGTGAAGCTCACCACCATTTCGAGTCTGGACGGGATGCAAGGAAAAGGGATTTTTGCCCGCCCGTGTATCAACAAAGATCTGATCGAGAAGTACCACGACGGGCTGATCATGACGAGTGCCTGTTTGGGAGGCGAGATTCCTCAGGCCATTCTGAAAAAACGCCCCGATGTCGCACGACGAGTGGCTCAGTGGTACAAAGACATCTTTGGCGATGATTATTATTTAGAAATTCAGGATCACGGTTTAAAAGAAGAGCGCATTGTCAATCCTGAAATCGTCAAAATTGCACGAGAGCTGGACATCAAAATCATTTGCACGAACGATTCGCACTACATTTCCTGTAACGATGTGGAAGCCCACGATGCGCTGCTGTGCATCCAGACTGGGAAGCTGATTACCGAAGACAAGCGGTTACGCTACACAGGAACCGAATATCTGAAGTCTGCCGATGAGATGCGGAAATTGTTCCGTGATCATCTGCCCCAAGACGTAATTGATGAGGCGATCGCCACCACCCTCGAAGTGGCTGACAAAGTTGAGGAATATACAGGTCTTCTCGGTCAACCCCGCATTCCCGACTTCCCGATTCCGGCTGAGTTTGATGGGGCAGAGAGCTACATGGCTCATGTGGCGAGAGACGGGTTAGTCAAGCGGATGAAAGCCACTAGCTACGACGAGATTGACCAAACCTACCGCGATCGCCTCGAATACGAAGTCGACATGATGATCCAGATGGGATTCCCCACCTATTTCTTAGTGGTGTGGGACTACATCCGCTTTGCGCGCGAGCAAAATATCCCCGTTGGCCCAGGACGCGGATCGGCAGCGGGATCTCTCGTTGCCTACGCCATGGGCATCACCAATATCGACCCCGTGCATCATGGCCTCCTATTTGAGCGGTTCCTCAATCCTGAACGAAAGTCGATGCCAGATATTGATACAGACTTCTGCATCGAACGGCGGGACGAAGTCATTCAATACGTGACTGAGCTGTACGGAAAGGAACGCGTAGCCCAAATCATCACCTTCAACCGCATGACCTCAAAGGCGGTGCTGAAAGATGTGGCGCGGGTGCTCGATGTGCCCTATGGCGAGTCTGACAAAATGGCGAAGCTCATTCCCGTGGCACGGGGTAAGCCTGCCAAACTGAAAGTCATGATTTCTGACGACACACAGGCACCTGAGTTCAAAGAAAAATATGACCGCGGTGAGACCGTTCCTGGCACAGCCGTCACCTATCGCCGCTGGGTTGATATGGCCATCCGGATCGAGGGCATGAACAAGACCTATGGGGTGCATGCGGCGGGCGTCGTCATTTCCAAAGATCCCCTGGATGAGGTCGTACCGTTGCAGCGCAACAACGATGGTGCCGTCATCACCCAATACTACATGGAAGATGTCGAGGCCATGGGACTCCTAAAAATGGACTTCCTGGGGCTAAAAAATCTGACCATGATTCAAAAAACCATTGATTTAGTCCAAGACACTCATGGCATCGACATTGACCCCGATCGGATTCCGATGGATGATCCCAAAGCTTTTGGATTATTGGCGCGAGGAGAACTCGGCGGCATTTTCCAGTTGGAATCATCGGGCATGCGTCAAATTGTCAGGGATCTGAAACCGTCGGGCTTAGATGATATTTCATCGGTGCTGGCACTCTATCGACCGGGTCCCCTAGATGCCGGCCTGATTCCGAAATTCATCAACCGCAAACATGGCCGCGAGCAAATTGACTATGCTCACGAAATTCTTAAACCCATTCTCAAAGAGACCTACGGCATCATGGTCTTCCAAGAGCAGATTATGAAAATCGCTCAAGACATGGCTGGCTACTCCCTCGGCTCAGCAGATTTGCTGCGGCGGGCGATGGGTAAGAAGAAAATTAAGGAGATGGAAAAACATCGAGACATCTTTATTGAAGGAGCCAAAAAGAATGGCGTGAAGCCTAAAGTCTCCGAGGATTTATTTGATCAGATGATCAAATTTGCGGAGTATTGCTTCAACAAGTCCCACTCAATGGCCTACGCCTATGTCACCTATCAGACTGCCTATCTGAAAGCGAACTACCCCGTTGCGTATATGGCTGCCCTGCTCTCAGCCAACAGTGGCGACCAGGACAAGGTGCAGATGCACATCGCCAACTGCATCAGCATGGGCATTGAGATCCTGCCGCCAGATATTAATCGCTCAGGCTTTGACTTTACGCCCATCGGGAAGAGCATTTTGTTTGGCATGTCCGCCGTGCGAAACGTAGGTCAGGGGGCAATCGAGCACCTGATCGAGGCTCGTAAAGACGGTCGGTTTGAGTCGCTTCCAGATTTGTGCGATCGCGTCGATTCCCGCGTCGTCAACCGCAGAGCATTGGAAGCATTGATTCAATCGGGGGCGTTTGATGCCTTTGATTCAAACCGCAATCAACTCATGCACGACATGGAGCTGGTGTTGGACTGGGCTCAATCCCGAGCCAAAGATCGCGAAATTGGCCAGGGCAATTTGTTCGACATGATGATGGGCGGGGGAGAGGCCACTGACAAGGCCAGCACCAATAATTCAGCCTTAGGGGGCTTTGAGTCAGCACCCAAGGCTCCGCCTGTAGAAGACTTTCCTCCTCAAGAAAAACTCCGACTCGAAAAAGAGCTGCTGGGATTCTATATTTCAGACCATCCGTTGAAGTCGGTGCAAAAGGCATCTCGCATTCTCGCGCCCATTAATTTAGGCAGTTTGGATGAACATCCCGATAACGTTACCCTGAGCGCGATCGCCATGTTGACAATGGTGAAGCCGATTGTGACGAAGAAGGGGGATCGGATGGCGATTGTTGAAATGGAAGACCTGACCGGAAAAGCAGAAGGAGTCGTCTTTCCGAAAACTTTTGCTCGCGTCGGTGCCTATATCTTGCCAGATGCACGGCTGATGATTTGGGGAAAGATTGATCGTAGTCGAGACGATCGCACTCAAATCATCGTGGATGATGCGGAACCCTTGGAAGATGTGCAAATGGTGATGGTGGAATTGAACCCACACATTGCCAGCGACATTGCCCAACAACATCGCTTGCGAAATATTTTGCGATCGCACCAGGATGAATCCGGCCACGGCAAAATTCCAGTGGTCGCCATGATCACGGCGAACCACCAACGTCAATGTGTTCGTCTGGGAGCCCAGTTCCGCGTGCAAGACTATCAGGCTGCTGTGCGTGCGCTCAATGAACATGGCTTTACCGCACGATCATCGGCACTGTGTACGACGTGATTGATGGAAAATATGGCTCGGTTCCTAACCCTTGATTCAGTTGCCAGAAAGCTTGGTACACGACTTAGAAAAGTTCGCAGATTCATAACAAAGAAATGAGCGATTGAGGCCTGCGACGCAGGCCTCAATCGCTCATTTCTTCGTAAACCTTGCTAAGTCGTATTGGTAAACGACGAGGGGAATCGATGCCTCGATTTAATCGAACATCGAGTGTGCTTTACAGAGAGCTAAGCGAGTGATCCCATCTAGCCTTAGGCGTGTTGACATTGATGTTGACGATATGCATGAATTGACTGGAGGCTGTTTGAATCGTAATCCCACAGGATGAATTTGAAGCAGTTAGGAATATCGCGCATTCGAAGCGTCGTGATGTGCGCAAGAAGGTGGCTATTTCGATGGTGGCAAGACTGGAGGTTGTAATTCGGAATTCGTTCAGAGAGATGATGAATGTTGTGGTAGCCGATGTCGGCGGTAAACCATTTAAGAACCGTTGGCAACTCTAGATAACTGCTGCCTTCAAGTGCTCCACTTAAATAGCTCCAGCCGTCTGTTTTATGCGCATAAGAGCCGTCAAAATTGTGTTGCACAAAGAAGACACAAATGAAAATTGCCGCAGAAAACGTTAGAGAAATTGAATAAGCACTGAAAAAGAAACCAAATCCCAAAGCGTAGCCCATGCAGATCCAGAGACTAATCACACAGATATTGTTGAACAGCAAATCCCAGAACTCACCCGTTGTATACCAGTGTTTAGACTGATAAGAGGTAATCATTGCGCGCAAACCCATGCCAGGATCTTGCTTGAGGCAGGTCAAGAGATGCTTGATAAACCCATAGGTTCCCAAGATGAGAGCCAGTCGTGGCTTAATCGCAAGGTAGAAAAAACCACCAGGGAATAGCATCGCTGGGTGCCTCAAAATTCCATACAGCTTTTGACGGGATGGACTGAGGTCTGAAAATTCCTGAGTCGAAATCAAGGCAGACGGCCCTCGATAACGTTCCCAATCCCCATTTGTTTTGTGGTGGTAGGCGTGGCCTCTAGACCATGGGTATTGGGGTATCGCGTTAAGCACGCCCAAGCCAAAGCCCACACATCGATTTACCTTTTTGGATGTAAAGAGAGAGTAGTGGCCGCAATCGTGCATCAACGAAAAACAGCGTAATGAAAAGAGCGTGATCAATATGAGGATAGGTGGAAGAAGCCAAAACGAAATAGAAGCAGCTTTAGCGGCTAAAACCCATAAGGCGATGTAAGGAACAACTGTATTGAGGATTTGATATGTTGCCCACACATCGTTGCTCTTCATATAAGGTGTCAAGACAAAGTCTGACTTTTGAACTATGTTTGCCATTCACTGTCTCTACATTGGAGATAACTCATTTAAGGCGAGTACACAATCCACTATAGTAGATTCCAAAAACTGAAGAGAGCACTCAGGAGATTTCGGGAAAAGTTGATACCTCCAGTCAGCGGTTATATCGCAGAAGGAGCATCGCTATCACTGTTCTGAGCAGCCCAAAAGACATGAATCGAAGCTTCATACACTGCAGTTTCGATTCTGCTATTCGTTGCCAATACCTCAACTCTGAATCGCTCGAAACATGGTGGGAGTCATCTAAGTAGATGGCCATAATTAAACGTATTCTTCCAAATCCTGTGCCGCCCGCGCAACGGGCGGCACAGGATTTGGGGTTTTGGTTTTAATGACGTCCAGGCACTTATCTATATGCAATTCTCACGGATAACCAGGACGTTGTGGCGCAGGTGCTTAATCTGTTTGCTTGAATAGGTAGGAGGGTTTCCCCCCACCTCTTTGTCGGGCACGATAGCAATCTGTGGACTGAATAAACTAAGCATACAGACACGTCAAGCGCGATGCTTTTGATAAGCGCTCAAATGCTCAAATAAAGAGACTTTCGTTGAATGGGACAAATTACCTCATTGTTCGTTAGGAAAGTTATTGGAGAAGTCGAAGAGGGCATCGACAAGGACGCCCTGCTGCAATCGGTAGGCATTGAACCAGGCAGCCCCATTGATCCCTCACAGATGGTATCTGACGCAGAATACTATGCTTTTCTGGAAAGAATTGCGACCGCCGAAAACAATGGCACGACCCTGCCACTCAGAGCGGGGGCAGCGATGCGCTGTGACGATTACGGCGCTTTTGGCCTGGCTTGGAAGTCAGCAACCAATCTTCGAGGATCTTATGAGCGGGCTGAACGCTATGCCCGTGTTTTAACAAGCGTTTCGACCTATGAACTAGAGAGGGCGGATGAGGGAGCATTCATGCACTTGCATAGAGTGGGTGAGCGACGCCTCGGTATGCGGCTTTCCAATGAAGCCACGATCGCAAGCATCGTCTCAATCAGTCAACAAGTTTCCACAAAGGTGTTCAAACCGCTGGCCGTTTATTTCAAGCATCCAGCGCCAAACGTCATCGAGGGTCATGAAGCCTATTTTGGCTGTCCGGTTCACTTTGGCTCTGACAGAGACGCGCTATTGGTTTCAAGCGAGTCGTTAAAAACACCAAATCAGCTCGGTGATGACAACATTTCAAAGTTCTTCGATACCCATCTTGAGGCTGAGCTCTCCAAGCTGACAGACCCCAACTCCCTCGAACACCGGGTTCGCATTCACGTTTCTCGATGCTTGAGTGAGGGTGTGCCAACGATCTCTGATGTTGCAGGGCATTTCAGTATGAGTGGACGTACGTTACAACGTCGGCTATCGGAGCTGGGCTATTCATATCAAACGCTGGTGGATGAGTCACGACGTCAGTTAGGCGAGCGGCTTTTACAGCAGACTGACTATTCCCTGGCGGAAGTGGCTTTCATGACGGGCTTTTCTGAGCAAAGTGCCTTCACACGAGCGTTCAAGCGCTGGGCAGGGCAAACGCCACGCTCTTTTCGAATCAATGTCCAATCTAAACCAGGTTGAGTTGACATTGGCGCGTAGGGTCAAAATTTCGGCAGCGGTTGTCAAGAAATGTCTTGGTCAGACTTCCTATAGTTAGCTTGCAGTTAAATCACGTCCTAGTTAAAACCTGTTGCTTTTTCCGCAGAGAAACTCCAGTGCTGGATGTGACCAAGATTTTAGTCAAAAGGAAAGCAAGCCATGAACTCCATTCCAAATCAAACACAAACCCCCAGAGGACTGACCCTCGTTCTCGGTGGCACTGGCAAGACTGGCCAGCGGATCGTTGATGCGCTGGAGGCGAAGGGCGTGCCGACCCGAATCGGTTCACGCTCTGCTTTTCCGGCTTTTGATTGGCACCATGCAGCTGGTTGGGACGCTTGTCTGCAAGACGTTGAAGCCGTCTATATCAACTATGCGCCAGACCTCGCCATGCCCGGTGCAACCGATGCCATTCAGGCTCTTGTCGATAAAGCCAACCGCCATGGCGTTAAGCGTTTGGTTCTCCTGTCGGGGCGGGGCGAAACCGAGGCCCAAGCCTGTGAACGGATCGTGCAGGACAGCGGTGTTGACTGGACTATCGTTCGGGCCAGTTGGTTCAACCAAAACTTCTCGGAGGGCGCGTTTCTCGATATGGTCATGGCCGGTCAGATCACCCTCCCGGCAGGCGACACTCCTGAGCCCTTTGTCGATGTGGATGACATCGCTGAAGTCGCCGTCGCCGCGCTCACAGAACCGGGGCATGCTGGAGAAGTTTACGAAGTCACTGGCCCCAGTCTGATGACCTTTGCTGACATTGCCACCGAATTGTCAAAGGCCACTGGCCGTGAGATTGTTTATGTTCCAGTTCCCCACGAAGCCTTTGTCACTGGCGTCAAAGAATCCGGTGCGCCCAAAGAAGTGGTTTGGATGTTGGACTATCTGTTCAACACGGTGCTGGATGGCCGCAACGCCCACCTCACTGATGGCATTCAGCGCGCATTAGGCCGTCCCCCGAAGGACTTTGCAGAGTATGCCAAAGGGGTCGCTGCCACAGGTCTATGGAGGGGAGTTGCCCTAACTGTCTAATCTTGTCATCGGCGGGTTGCGTGTCTTCTCCCTGTTGCGTCTCAAAGCTATCTAATCGACTTCAAGGCAGTGCGATCTGCTCGCAGCAGCGCTTCGCGATCGCACTGCCCGCACCATAACTATCCGGAAGCATTAACCGGACCAACATATTACCAAGAGGATACGTCATGGAGGATACGTCATGGACTTGCTTCCAATTGCATTAACACTGGCAACGTTACTCTGTTCTCTAGTTGCAGGATTTGTGCTGGCTTTCGCCATTGTTGTGATGCCAGGCATTAGAAGTCTAAACGACCACGATTTTCTTCAGGCCTTCAAAGTAATCGACCGCGTGATTCAGAAGAATCAGCCGATCTTTGTCTTGATCTGGCTCGGATCGATTTTAGTGCTGGTAACTGTAGCCTTAATGGGCATTTTCCAGCTCGATGGCATTAATCGCCTTCTCATTGGTATTGCTGCGGCTATTTATTTGCTCGGCGTCCAATTGCCCACATTCACCATTAATGTGCCATTGAATAATCAGCTACAAATGCAGAAGCTCGATGCGATGACTGAGCTGGCACTGCGGGAAGCTCGATTGAACTTTGAACCTCGCTGGATTCGATGGAACGCATTTAGAACCGTCTTCGCAACTCTAACGTCAGTGCTATTGATTATTCTGGTATTCGAACTTTGATGGATCACTCGCAGAGTGCAATGGTTCTTTGGAACCGGCATCGCGTCATTCTCCGGTAGTCAGAATGGTGGCTATTTCTCAGGCTGTAGCGGTTTCGCAGCATAGTCTTTGGCTAATCACCGCCTAAATTATGCAGTTGCACCCGATGGATTTTAGTTGGTTTAAAAATAGGTATCGTGAGATATCTACCACGGGTGAACCGAATCGCTATGTCATCACATCAATTCCGAGTCTCACCGAGGACACACGATGCTCGACATTTCCCTCATGCTCGACATTCACACATCGTCCGATGTTGTCTTCAACACCGTCTCCACCGCTAGTGGTATTCGCCAATCGTGGTCACCATTTGTTACGGACGATCACGCGCTCGACGATACAATCGTCGTACGATTCGGCGACCAATGGACACTTGCACTACGCAAACCCAATGAAACTCCCGACCACTGGCCCAAACGAAACCAAAATTGATCGGCACGATTAAGTGCCCGACAAAAGATGACATCACACACAATGCAATGCCCCGGAGCCACTAAGCCGGACATTTTCAAGTGGACAATCACTCGTTGCAGCTCGGTGGTTGTGGACGTTAGGAATCTGCAAATAAAAAAGATACCCAATAGAGGGGCGGCGGGCGTAGCCC
>JBCCWF010000178.1:0-11762 GCA_039194035.1 Cyanobacteria bacterium P01_E01_bin.6
TCTGGTGTGGGTTCGCCTCAATGAGTTGGCCCAGCAGATGGGGCAAACCATTTACCAACTCAAGCATGGGCTGCTCGACCACTATCTCTGTCAGCAACTCAAACAGCCTTCTCTGTCCATGGCTGCTGCGTAAGTCCTAAATATATGTCTGCATCAATCTACGGATTGCTATACATGCAGGAACATAGCCTATGGCAATCTTCTGATCTCTGCTAAGCTAACAGCTGACAATCAGTCTCATTTACTAAATTCTGAGCATCTTAGATTTGATAGAGTATGGCGATCGCACTAACGGACACCGACCTCGAGAAGATGTGGGCGCAAGCCGGGCAACGGGATGGGTTCAGTGCTCAACCCTCTGAATTTGAGGAGCAGTGTCGGGTGCCCGATTGTTTAGGGTCGGGGTTGGGGCGGACTTTAACCTTGCGAAATGGGATGACAATGGATATTGGTAATGTTTGCTTCAAGCAACCCGTTGGCTTTATTCATCAGCATGAATCAGCGTTTCCACTGGTGGCAAAGTTTTTTCTAGCGGGAGAGTCTCGGGTTCAGACGTTAGATGCCCCCGACATCAATAGTGACTATCGGGAAGTGGCGGGTTGCCACTACCTGTATCATTTGCCAGACCTCACAGAAGTTGAAGGATATCCCGCAGATGAGCGCATTCATCTGATTCGTATTATGGTTAATCCAACTTTTTTTCAGGCTTTTAGCCCCGGTGGTGTTCGGCTGGCAGCGCCATTACAGAAGTTGCTGGAGGGCGATCGCACGCAGTGCTTTCATCAGCCATTAGGACGCACCACTCCCGTGATGCGCGAACTACTCAAACAGATTCTGCACTGTCCGTATCAGGGGTTGATGCAGCAACTGTACCTGGAAAGCAAGGCATTAGAACTGTTTGCCGCGCAATTTGCCCTGTGGACAGATGCGCCTCCCTCTGCGCCCGCGATCGCACTATCCGCCCAGGATATTGAACAGCTCCATCATGCCAGGGATATTCTGGTGCAGCATTCCCAGCATCCTCCCTCACTGAAAGATTTAGCACATCAGGTCAATCTGAACGATCGCAAGCTAAACCAGGGATTTCGGCACCTATTTGGCAATACGGTCTTTGGCTATTTGCAGGAATATCGTTTGCAGCAAGCAAAAGATCTGCTGCATGATCCCGCATTTACAATCGCCAATGTTGCCACCAAAGTCGGCTATAAAAACCCAGAAGCCTTTAGCACCGCCTTTCGGCGCAAGTTTTCGGTCAGTCCCAAAGCGTATCAATTAAGCCGACGAGCTGGATAATCAGGCCGGGGTTGAGAAGAAAGTTTTGCCAGCAAGAAAGTCGGTTTCGCGAAGAAAATAGTCGGTTTTACAAAGATGGCGATCGCCATTCACTCGTATCATGCTCTCACTTGGCTAATGAGAATTATTAGCGTTAACATTTTTTTAAGATTTGGTGTGAGTGAGACATGATGAAACGACCTTGTGGTGTCGCATTGATTCTGCTGATAAGTACTGTACTATGCAGCCTTCAACCCGTTGCAGCGGTGGCGATAGCGAGCCCGCTAGAAGAAGAATCACGCATGACGCCTAAAAGGGAAGGTTTGGCTTCTCTGAGCACAACGGCTCCGGCCACAATATCTTCGGCCACAACAGTGGATGAGTGGCTGACTCAAATTGCCCAGGCTGAACTCGTTGAGATTACCAATGTTCAGGTTGAAGAAACAGATGCCGGGGTGACGCTTCGGTTGGAAACGATAGGAGAACTGACGTCGCCAGAAATATCTGTGACGGGGAATGCGGCGATCGCCGACATCCCCAATGCCCTATTAAATCTGCCTGATAGCGACGACTTCTTTGCCAGTGATCCCGCTGAAGGGATCGCTCTGATTGACATCGCTAATCTGTCCGACAACCGAGTGCGCATCGCGATTACGGGAATTGATGCCCCACCTGCTGTGAATATCACGACTGGATCAGGTGGATTGACCCTCAGCGTTGCACCAGGAGATCCGACAGCTCAAGTGTCTGATAATGAGACCATTCAGGTTGTAGTAACAGGTGAGCAAGAGAGTTACGTTGTGCCCAACGCCAGCACAGCTACCCGCACTGATACTCCGATTCTGGACACGCCTGCATCCATTCAGGTCATTCCTCGACAGGTGTTGGATGATCAGCAAGTGATTCGTATTGAGGATGCTCTAACGAACCTCAGCGGCGTTACCTTTGCAGGCACCTTCGCAGGGCTGGACGTTGATTTCAATATCCGAGGGTTTAATGGGGCTCCGATTTTTCGAGATGGGTTCAGGCAATTTGGGTTTGGCAATGATGGCATTCCAGAACTGGCCAATTTAGAGCAGATCGAGGTGTTGCGGGGACCTGCCTCAATTTTGTATGGCGAAATTCAGCCCGGTGGCATCATTAACCTGGTGACCGAGCAACCACTAGCAGAGCCGTTTTACGAGGCCCAAGTGCAGGTCGGAAATCGAGGATTTGTGAGTCCGAGTATCGATTTTTCTGGCCCTTTAACGGATGACGGTCGAGTGCGATATCGATTGAATGCCCTGTTCCGCCAGGAAAATTCCTTCCGGGACTTCGATACAAAAGTCACCCGCTCCTTTTTTGCTCCAATCGTGAGTTGGGACATTGGCGATCGCACGGATCTCACCGTCCAGCTCGACTATTCTGATTACGAAGGCATTTTTGAAACGGGGTTGCCTGCCATTGGCAATGAAGTTGCTGATGTGCCCGCTAGCCTCAATACGGGAGAACTCGACGATTTTGTGGAAATTGAGTCCATCAATGTGGGATACAACCTGGAACACCGATTCAGCAACAACTGGCGACTGCGAAACGCGTTTCGCTTTACTCGGCAAGATATTCTCGATGTGGGGGCTCTCCCTCTATTTTTCTTGGATGAATCGGCTGGCATTATTTCCCGTGGGCTTAGCCGACAGGTTAGAGATCCTCAAGACTTTGGGTTGCAAACGAATGTGGTGGGCGAATTTGCCACCGGTCCAGTCGATCACACCCTTTTGTTTGGCATTGACCTGAATCGCAGTGAAGAAAGAGATACGGCGCAGTTTAGTGATTTCGCTGACTTTCAGCCACTGAATATTTTTGACCCGGTCTATGGTACGTTTGATGGCGTTGACCCAGAGACATTGCCCATTTTTCGAGATGAAGAGTTAACGCGAGATCGGCTTGGTATCTATTTACAGGATCAACTAACTATCTTCGATAACCTCATCGTGCTGGCTGGGGTACGTTATGACACCGTTGAGCAAACGATCACCGCGTTGCCAGACGCGTTTGATCCAACGACCAGGGAGACCGAACAGAATGATGATGCTTGGATACCCCGTGTGGGCATTGTCTATCAACCGATTCCCAATGTTTCCCTTTATGGTAGTTATTCTCAATCCTTTACCCCAAATAGCGGCACAACAACCAGTGGTGATCCACTAGAGCCTGAGCGGGGAGAAGGCTTTGAGGCAGGCGTCAAAGCCGAGTTTCTGGATGGCGATTTCTTGGCGACCCTAGCCTACTTTGATATTACGCGTCAAAATGTTGCGACGGCGGATCCGGTTGATCCGTTTGCTTCTGTTGCCACGGGAGAACAGCGCAGTCGAGGCGTCGAGCTCGATCTGACGGGAGAGATTTTACCAGGATGGAACATTCTTGCTTCCTATGCCTACATTGACGCAGAGGTGACAGAAGACAATGTGATTCCGGAAGGCAATCGAGTCTTTAATGCGCCTAAAAACAGTGCGAGCTTATGGACAACCTATGAATTTCAGCACGGTGATTTCGAGGGACTGGGGTTTGGGGTCGGCTTTAATTTTGTCGGCGATCGCGCAGGAGATTTAGCCAACAGTTTTGATGTGGATAGCTATGTTCTCACCAATGCCGCCCTATTTTATCGACGGGATAACTGGCGGCTCGCAGTGAATGCTCGGAACATATTTGACATTGACTTTATTGAGGCTACGCAAAACTCCAGAACGAATCTGAATGAACCCGGTGACCCCTTCACTATTATCGGCTCAGTCTCAGTACAGTTTTAGGAAGTGGTAAACCAGTGATGATATTTGGGTGATCAGGCAATCGCCCATCCAAATATCGTTACTTTTGAAGAACCGCCCAGTTTTAATTTATTTCTGTGAGGGTTAAGAAGAGGTGAGACGCTTAAAATTTACTTGGTTTTTCATACTCATGCTCTTGGCACCCCTTGCTATTATCGGCTGTCAAGATCTTTCCAATGCTCCCCCACAACATTCGACGTCTCCAACTCATTCCAATGTTGCCAACTGCCGCACGATTCAGCATGAAGCCGGCGAGACTGATATCTGTGGTCAGCCTCAGCGGATTGCTGTCTTGGGGCCGTTTATTCTGGAACCCTTACTTGCGTTGGATATTCAGCCCGTTGCTTTTGCGGATCATAACACTTGGCATCAAGGCGACTACGATGACCCTAGGCAACAGATTCCTTACTTAGGCCAGTACATCACCAATGGACTGACGAATCTAGGGTCGGCTTGGCAGCCATCAGTTGAAGCGCTGGTCAAGCTAAAGCCCGATTTAATTCTAGGTGCAGCGTTCAATAATGCTGAACAGTATGAAACGCTATCTGCGATCGCTCCCACGATGCTACTGACATGGGACAACGCAGAACTCAATCTAAGGGCGATCGCCCAGGCTGTCGGTTCTCCTGAAAAAGCAGAGCAAGTGCTCCTAGAGATGGACGAGCAAGTTGCCAATGGTCGGAACCGTTTTACATCTTTTGTCGCCGATCACCCTAATGTATTGCTGATCAGCACCGATAGTCGATTACAAGATATTTATATGGGTAACAGTGCTCATGGACTTTGTAGCTCTCTGTTGATCGATTTAGGATTTAATCTCGTTTCCGTACCGGGGTTAAAAGATAATCAGCCTGGCGCGGCAGTCCCAATTTCCCTAGAAGCCTTAACCCAAGCGAACACTGACGATGTAATCATTATGCTCAGTTCTAGCGAGGACACCCCGACAGACATGGAAGATTTTAGTGACCATCAACTGTCTGGATTAAAGCAATCGTGGGAGGAAAACGCGATCGCCCAATCCTTCAATGCCAGCAAGGCAGGGCGAGTTTATTTTATTCCGGCTTATCTGTGTCTGGGCTTACCCGGCCCCATTGGTACGAAGCTTTATCTAGAGGAACTGCAAGAGCGATTGCTGCCGTTACAGGAGTGATTATTTCAGCGGCGTTGCCCTGTCAAATTCGGCGATTCCCATGAAATCCAAGTGCCAACATCGTTACATCCAACACATCAGTGAGATCAAAGCTTTCTGCTACACTGCGCTAATAAGAATGAGTAGCATTTGTAAAACCACAACGATAAAGCAGACATGGCGATCGCACTCAACGAATTTGAAATTGCTGATTTGATGGTACAAGAACAGAAGGTGAACCAGCTTTCCGAGTTCTGTACCCAGTACGACTCACCTTCGTTACTGGGTGCGGGAAGTCTGCTTTCTATGACCCTTCGAGGTGGACTGAACATTGACATTCGCAACAGCCAATTGCCCCAAGCCTTGAATGTGAAAAGGCAACACGAACAGCATTTTCCCATAATTGCAAAAGTCTATCTATCGGGCAATTCTAGAGTCAGAGCCAGGCATGTGCCCGAGCACCTGGCGGATTATCAAGAGCATGCTGGACATAGCTACCTCTACTGTCTGCCAGACATGGTGGAGTGGGAAGAATGGCAAGCAGATCCACAGATTCAAGTGGTCTATGTTACCGCTGATTTAGACTACTTCCGCTCTCTTAGCCCCAACAGCCAAGCCTTGCCCGATTCCCTTGAGCGGTTACTCAAGCAAACGGGGCGGTTTCATCAGCCCTTGGGCAAGACCACGCTGGCGATGAATCGCGTCGCTCGACAAATTTTGAATTGTCCCTATCAAGGGGTGACGCAGCAGATTTTTCTGGAATGCAAAGCTCTGGAACTGTTGGCGCTTCAGTTAGATTGCCTGGAGGAAAAACAGATAACTTCTCGCTCCTCACCCCTTAAGACTAGAGACCTGGAGCGGGTGGAATATGCCCGAGATTTGCTGGTGAAATGCCTGGACAAGCCGCCATCAATTGTAGATCTGGCGCTTCATGTGGGATTGAGCGATCGCAAGCTCAAACAGGGCTTTCGACATTTGTATGGCACGACGGTATTAGGCTATCTATACGATTACCGCATGGAACAAGCCAAGCATCTGCTCCGCCATTCACAGATAACGGTTGCTCAAGTTGCAAATCAGGTAGGCTATCGTAATCCAGAGGCCTTTAGCACTGCCTTTCGACGAAAGTTTACCATGAGTCCCAAAGCCTATCAGTTAGAGCAACGGTCAATACTCTAGAATAAGTAAGTTTGCTGCCTGATAATGGCTTCTTTCGAGTAGAGACTGTGCCATGTATCATGCTGCTGTATGTTCCGCACGTTGATAACGATATCTCCATGAAAGATCTTGATACCCAGAGCACCATTGAACTTTTGAACCGGATTATGGAATTTGAATTGGCGGGTGTTGTTCGCTACACTCACTATTCGCTGATGGTGACGGGGCCTAATCGCATCCCCATCGTTGATTTCTTTAAGGCTCAGGCGGGGGAATCGCTGCTCCATGCACAGGAAGCTGGAGAAATTATTACGGGTTTGGAAGGTCACCCCAGTCAACGTATTGCGGCTATCGAAGAAACAAATCGACACTCCGTTAAAGATTTGCTGCAGGAGAGCTTCAACCACGAGCGAAAAGCGCTCGACATGTATAAACAACTTTTAGATGTTGTTGAAAACGCGAGTATCTACCTTGAAGAATACACGCGCACCAAAATTGGGCAAGAAGAAATGCATAACTTGGAAATCAAGAAGATGCTACGGGACTATAGCTGATGCATAAGGTTTAGATGAAATCCCAAAAAACCAGGTTTTATTTAAGCTTTGCTTCTGAGAAATAAAATTTGCATTTATTGTGGCAAATACGTTCAACTCACAAAGAAAAAAAGTCTAATTCACAAAGGTAGCGATCGCTATTTTCCAATACCATATCTCTACCCAGCTAATGAGAACTACAGTCAATAGCTGGGAGCGTATGTGGTGTGTGGATAAGAGAATCATGATCAATGGATGGAATAGCGTATCATTGCCTGCATTAGTAGGCATAGCTACCTTGGTGATGGGGAACCCTGCTGGGGCAAGAGAACTTGAACAGCAGCAATTTCCTACTACCTTCAGTCCCCTTCCTGGCGCAGGGGGACATGCTTGGGAGACGTCAACAACCGTCGATACAGGGTTGATGCACCTTGGCCAGGCTGAACGTGTCGAGATTACCAGCATTCAACTAGAGGAAACAGCGGCAGGGTTCACACTGCGGGTAGAAACCACGGGAGAATTAGCATCTCCTGAAACGTCGATTGCTGGAAATGCGGCGATCGCCGACATCCCCAACGCGGTCTTAACCCTACCTGATGGCGACGACTTCTTTGCCAGTGATCCTGCTGACGGCATCTCGTTGATTGATGTGTCCAGTTTGCCGAATAATCGGGTACGCATTGCCATCACTGGAACCGATGCGCCACCGTCAGTCACTATCAGCGTCAGTGCAGCTGGCCTGATAGTGAGTGGTATGTCCGGAGCTCCAACTGTTCAAGCCCTGGATGATGAATCGATTCAAATCGTGGTCACAGGTGAGCAAGATGATTATTTGGTGCCAGAGGCCAGTACCGCCACCCGCACCGATACCCCAATCTTTGATATACCCGCTTCGATTCAGGTCATTCCTCAAGACGTGATTGAAGATCAGCAGGCGACAGATTTGCGTGATGTTCTGCGGAATCTCAGTGGTGTCACCCCCAGTGGGTCGTCAGGGAACTCCGCCACCGATTTCACGATTCGAGGCTTTCAAGATGCCCCAATTTTGCGGGATGGATTCAGGCAAAATCCGTTGAACCGGGGAATCCCCCAACTTGCCGATCTAGAGCAGGTAGAAGTATTGCGAGGACCCGCCTCCATTTTGTATGGAGCGGTGGAGCCAGGGGGCGTGATTAACCTGGTAAGTAAGAAGCCGCTATTCGAACCGTTTTACGAAGTTCAACTTCAAGCGGGCAACCGGGCGTTTTGGCGACCTCGGATCGATCTCTCAGGGCCGTTGACCACCGATCGGAGCCTGCGCTATCGGTTGAATGTTGCCTATGAAACCAGTGATCCATTCCAAGACTTTGAACAGGAAAACGAGCAGTTTCTGGTGTCTCCAGTGCTGGCTTGGAGTCCGGGCGATCGCACTGACCTCACTGTCCGACTCCAATATTTCGAGAACGAAGCGCCAACCAACAATGGGTTGGTAGCCTTTGGTGATGGCGTCGTTGATGTCCCCTTCGACACCATCACCACCTCTCCAGACGATCCAGGCATTCGCGAAACCAATCTATTCGTGGGATACGATTTGGAGCATCGCTTTAGCGATCGTTGGCGATTGCGAAATGCCTTCCGATTTTCTGATTTTTCCAACGAGCTCGCACTCCGAAATCCCTTCTTTATCGACGAAACAACGGGCATTCTTGGGCGAGTTCCCGTGCGTCAACAGACTGACACCCAAACCTATAGCTTACAGACCAATGTCGTGGGTGAATTCGCTACGGGGCCAATCAACCATACCCTACTTATTGGTGTCGATCTCGATCGAACCGATGATGCTCAGCCATCCCAAGCGGGAGCCTTCGGAGACCCCCTTCCCATCAATATTTTTGATCCTGACTACGATGCTGATCCCGATTTTGACTTTGAGGACTTGCCCTTCTTATCTAGCTTTGGTTTCTCAGAAACCCAAATTGATCGATTGGGGGTTTATCTGCAAGATCAGATTAACGTACTCGATAATTTAATTCTCGTGGCTGGGTTTCGGTATGACACGGTAGAGCAAGTTACGGCTCCACTGCTTGACTTTGATGAAACGGGGCCTGAAACCACCCAAAATGATGATGCCGTGACGCCCCGTGTGGGCCTTGTCTATCAACCGATTCCAGAAATTTCCCTCTATGGCAGCTATTCTCAGTCCTTTACTCCCAATAGTTTCACAACTGCCGATGGTGATCCGTTGGAAGCGGAACGAGGTCGAGGCTTTGAAGCTGGAGTCAAGGCTGAATTACTAGAGGGTGACTTACTTGCAACCCTAGCGTATTTCAATATCACCCGCCGCAACGTCGCGACTGCCGATCCTGATAACTTTTTTGGATCAGTTGCAACAGGCGAACAGCGTAGTCAGGGTGCTGAACTGGATGTGGTGGGTGAAATCTTGCCGGGATGGAATATCATCGCCAATTATGCTTATACCGATGCTGAAGTGACAGAAGACAACACGGTTCCGGTCGGCAATCGCCTGTTCAACGTGCCTGAGCACAGCGTTAATTTGTGGACAACCTACGAAATTCAACGGGGCGATTTGCAAGGACTCGGATTTGGCATCGGGTTGAACTACGTTGGCGAGCGGCAAGGGGATTTGGCCAATAGTTTCCAGGTAGACGATTATGTGCTGACGAATGCCGCAATTTTTTATCGTCAGGATAATTGGCGTCTTGCTCTTAATATTGAAAACCTGTTTGATATTGACTACATCGAGACAACCGATAATTTGAGACGTGCAGGGATTGAACCCGGTGATCCACTGACGGTTATTGGTTCGATTTCTGTGGAGTTCTAATACTGGTACTGGTTTTGAGGTTTAAGTTTTGAATTGCGAAAGCCATGCCACACGATAATTTGAGCACCGACATTAGTAGCCCGATTTAGGGGAAACGACATAACACGCACATTTATGGATAGACACGGGGGTAAAAATCAATCAAAAGGGAGCTTAGTGCTGAGGTTGTTGATGCTAGCAGTTTTTGCTGGGGGAGGGATGGCCGCCTGCGGCACGACACCCGCCCCACCTCCCTCTGACCCTCCGCTTCCAACTGACTGCCGCAGGGTGCAACATCTGGAGGGAGAAACCCAGATTTGTGGTCAACCGGAAACCATCGCGGCGCTGGCAGCGGCTCCCTTAGAACTGCTGTTGGTGCTAGAGACCCAACCCGCCGGATTAGCAAACTATGCGACCTGGCATCGCGATCGCTATGACAACCCCAGCCAGCAGATTCCCTATCTAGGCCAGTTTGTGACCAGTCAGCCGGTTAATCTGGGCTTGACTTCACAGCCCTCCATAGAAGCGATCGCCAGGCTTCAGCCCGATTTGATTGTGGGCACCGAGGGCAATGTGGCTCAGTACGAGACGCTATCGGCGATCGCACCTACCATTCTCGTCAGTGCCAATGATGATGACAGTGACACCAGTCTACGAGCCGTTGCCCAAGCCCTTGATCGCACTGACTCAGTTGAACAGATTATTACCGAAAAACAACAGCAGGTGGTCGCAACCCGTGAAGTGTTTGCCTCCGTAGTGGCCGAGCATCCTAACCTGTTGGTACTGGGTGCCGTTCAATGGAAAGAGCTGTATTTGGGCGATCGCGACTATGGACTGTGTAGTGCGCTGTTAGAAGATATGGGCTTTCAACTGATCGTTCCACCTGGATTAGAGAGCGATGTTCCGAATGCCCCCATTCGAATTTCTCACGAAACCCTCTCTCAATTGAATGATGCTGATTCGGTGATCATGTTCGCGGGCAATCTGGATGAGTTCGACAGTCAAGGTGATTTTGCTGAGCATCAAAGCAGTCATATTAAACAAGCCTGGGAACAAGATGCGATCGCCCAATCTCTCGATGCCAGCAAAGCTGGACGGGTGTATTTTATTCCCGGTTATCTGTGCCGAGGCTTACCTGGCCCCATCGGCACAGAGCTGTACCTACAAGAACTCCAAAAACAACTCTTTGCTCCAGATTAACCATCAGAATGTTAACCACCAGCTCACAAAAGCCATACGGTGCTGAAAAAGTCCATTTCGCGCAGAAAAATCTCCACATGGCAAAGAAATTTTATTCCCAACCGCATTAAGATGCTTTTGCAGAGATCGTGACTCCCGTTTGAGCTTGCGTTTCGACACCCCTACTTCAGCAGAACATCATTTATGTCAACTAAAACGAGTAACCTCAGCTCCCCCCTCTACGACTACCTGCTCTCCGTTTCCCTACGCGAATCTGAAACCCTCGCCCAACTGCGCCAAGACAGCGCCCAGCTTTCTAGCAGCGGCATGCAGATTGCTCCCGATCAGGGACAGTTTATGGCTCTACTGATCCAACTAATGGGTGCTAAAAAAGTTCTGGAAATTGGCACGTTCACGGGCTACAGTGCGCTATGGATGGCTTCAGTCCTTCCTGCTGATGGCACGTTGATCACCTGCGACATTGAAGAAAAATGTCAGGAATTTGGTCCACGCTACTGGCAATTCGCAGGAGTCGCCGACAAAATCGACCTCCGCATTGCTCCTGCTCTCGATACTCTTGATGAGTTGCTGTCAACCGTGCACGCAGGTACCTTTGACTTTGCCTTCATTGATGCCGATAAAACCAACTATCCTTATTACTACGAAAAGTGCCTGGAACTGCTCCGACCCGGCGGACTCATTGCCATTGACAATGTGCTGTGGGGTGGGACTGTCATCGATCCAGAGAAAACCGACCCCGATACGGTGGCCATCAGAGAGCTTAATCAGCGCCTCCACCAAGACGATCGCATTGAGTTGAGTATGTTGGCGATCGCTGATGGATTAACCCTTGCCCTTAAGCGCCCTTAGGGACTTGCTAGAAA
>JBCCWF010000179.1:0-11759 GCA_039194035.1 Cyanobacteria bacterium P01_E01_bin.6
GTCTTTGCTGGTCAAAACGTCAGGGTATTCGTCGAGGGATGTAGGTGTGTGTGTATCACTTGCATACCCGTACACCCAAGTACTCTGGCTTCATACTATGCGATGAGAGGCTTTCATATCACTGGGTGATGTGAAAGCCTTTTCTTTCATCTAAGATTTCGACTATTAAAACAGGTTGTTAAGGGACGTTTCAGGTTAACAATATAAGTACCTGGACGAAATTAAAACCAAAACCCCAAATCCTGTACCGCCTGCGCAGCGGGCGGCACAGGATTTGGAAGGATACATTTAATTATGGATATCTACTTATTAAATGAATAGTTGACATGAATCAAGCCGCTAAATTTTGGGATCGAATGGCAGAAGGCTATGCAAAGCAGCCAATTGCAGATGAGGCGTCTTATCAGAAGAAGTTACAGGTCACCCAAGAATACTTCAATCCGGACATGGAGGTCTTGGAGTTTGGCTGCGGTACTGGCTCCACGGCTATCATCCACGCACCTCATGTGAAGCACATCCGCGCCATTGATGTCTCATCAACCATGCTGGAGATTGCCCAAGGCAAAGCCGAGGCAGAAAACATCACGAACATTACGTTTGAACAAGCAACGATTGAAGAACTCAGCGTTCCTGACCAAACCTTCGATGCGGTGTTGGGGCTGAGTATTTTGCATTTACTGGAAGACAAGGAAGCGGCGATCGCCAAAGTCTACCAGATGCTCAAACCCGGCGGCGTTTTTGTCACCAGTACCGTGTGTCTTGGAGATGCCATGGCGTGGTTTAAGATCATCGCGCCGATTGGAAAATTCTTTGGCGTGTTTCCCTTGGTGAAGGTCTTCACTGAGAAAGCACTGGCGTCTAGTGTGACCAATGCGGGGTTTGAGATTGATTACCAATGGCGGCCAGATAAGAAAAAAGCCGTGTTCATCGTGGCCAAGAAACCAGGATAGGGGCCGTGCGATCGCCCTGTTCAGGTCTTTGTTGAATGGCCGGGTAATGGGAATGCGCGATCGCCCGACCATGAAAGGGCAACCACTAGACGTTACCCAGCATTCCGCGCCACCAAAAATCAAAAGACCCGGCATCAACCAGCGACGACCAGCATATCGCAACCGATCGTCAGCAGAACTATCGTGAGGAGACCATACGCCAATCGTGTCTTCTCACGATAGTCCGACGGGGAAAATAGATTCAAGCCTTTCTATCGAACCGCTTCTTGCTGAATGATCGCGGTCAATCCGTCACGTTGTAGCTGCGCTTGAAACTCTACTGCTGTCTGGCGATCGCTAAACACGCCCACTTGCATCACGACCTCACCGTTGACAACCCTACGGAATGCATCGGGCACCACATCCCGAACCCGCTCTTGCAGCGCCAAGGTAGGCGTGGGTATCGTCACGCGGTAAATCGATCTCGATTGAGCTAATAAGGGGACAGGGGTAGAGCTAGGGATAACGGCAGGGGCGGCGGTGCTAGACCTGGGAGTAACGGCAGGGACAATGCTGCCAGCCCTAGGGATAACGGCAGGGACAATAACCGTAGGCAGAGAGGAAACATCCGTCGGTGATGGTTCAGGCGGAAACGGTAGAACCTGAGTCGGGGAGAGTGCGGGGGGCGGTTGACTCGCGGTGGGAGCAGGGGACGGTGGAGAGGAGAGTGGGATAGGTGCGCTTGTCGTGGGCACGGGGGACGGAGAGGACGGGGCCGAATTGCCAGGGAACAAGGCACTGAGGGGTTGGTCATTTGTAAAGTAATAATGCCTCACCTCTTGACCGTTATAGCTGCGTTTGGTCATCCGCCAGCCAGGATTGAGCGTCACGGCAACAAACTCTCCTGGTTGCAACGTGGCTCGGCCAATTTCGATGGCAGGAGCACTGAGATCACGTGTGGAGCTAGCCAACAGCCGCAGGGTGTCGTTGTCGGAAACAAGGCGCACCCCATATTGGAATCCCAAGTCTTCGTCAGCAACTCTGACCGAATACCCACTACTTCCCGCCGCACGGTCACAAATTCCAATGAAGTCAAAATCCAACAGCAGAGGCGTTACTCGATCACCTTCCTGAGTCCAACAATCCTGGGTTGAACTCAGCTGTTCCACAATCACCAGTTGATAGCCGGTACCGCCAACAGGAGAGGCGATCGCCACCACATTAGTTGGGTCGATTTCAACCTTTTGGTACAACGACGTGGATGCAGATGGTGTGGGTGCAGGCTGAACCGCGATCGGCACTGGGGAAAGGTCAGGGTCACCCGTGGTTGGCGTGGGTGGGGTCGGAGCAACGGGTTGAACCGCGATGGGGATTGGGGATGATAGGGGAGTGGGGTCAGAGCCAACGGTGATGGGCGTCGCAGGGGCAGGAATAGGGGTAACGGGCTGAACAACGATCGGTATCGGTTCACTCGGTTGAACCGCAATGGGAGTTGAAGGCGATAGGGGGGTGGGGTCAGAGCCAACGTTGATGGGTTCAGCAGAGGGTATTGGTTCAGGTTGAGAAATGGTGGGTAGTGGCGAAGGCGTGGGCGTGGGTTGAATCGCTATCGGTTCCGGCGAAGGGAACGTGGACGGAGAAGAACTGCTCGGGAGCAAGGCACTGAGGGGTTGGTCGTTGGCAAGGTAATAATGCCCGAGCGGTTGACCGTTGTAGGTGCGTTTGGTGATTCGCCAGCCGGGGTTGAGGGTAACTGAGACAAACTCTCCTGGCTGCAACGTTGCTCGGCCAACTTCGATGGGAGGAGCGCTCAAGTTACGGTTCGAGCTAGCTAAAAGCCTGAGGATGCCATTCTCTGCAGCCAATCTCAAACTATATTGGAAGCCCAAATCTTCATTCCCAACCCTTACGGAGTAACCATTACTGTCGGTGGCACGGCTACAAATTCCGGTGAAGTCGAAGTCCAACAGTAAGGGCGTTACCCGATCACCATTTTCAGCCCAGCAATTTCGACTGGAACTCAGCTGTTCCAAAATCAGCAGTTGATGTCTGGTGTTACCAATGGGTGAGGCGATCGCAATCACATTATCTTGGTTCACCTCAGTTTGCTGAAACAGTGATGCCGTCGCTGGTGGGGTCGTCATCACTTGAACCAAGCTCAAGGCTGTGAGTATTGCTAGGTTCGGGTATTTCATGCTTAGGTATGTTGACTTGTAGATGGCACGGCATTGGAAAAAGTTGACGATTGAGGCGTTAGACATTGCGTCAGCTAAGCGACATTGGGTCAACCTTTCCTAATCAGGAGACATAATAATACATCGGTTCACTTCTCCGAATTCCCAGTGTAAATTTCCCTAACGATCGTCACGCGATCGCGCTGTTTTCGATCGCCGCTATTAATGTGAGGCATCGCAATGGCAGTGTGACGCGTCGCAACGCAAATGTGTCTCATCACACTGCGACTGCGAGGGGGGCGATCGCCCACAGATAGCCTATCCATGATTCAGGAAAAAATGCAGGAGGACATTGGCAATGGAGTTCGTCTGGGCTGGTTGATTCATTCACAGGATCAGCAGATAAAATCTATCGGCAAGGACAGAAGAAATAGGTGCGATCGCCCATCAAATCATCACCGAAGCCCATTCAGGTCAGCTAAGTGTGATGTCTGAACCCGGTAAAGGAACAGAGTTTTGCATTCAACTTCCAATGGCATAACGATCTTGAAAGGTCAGACTTGAAAGGTCAGCGCGTTTCGTATAAACAGGGACAATAGTCATGGACTCGATGCGCTTCTCGTGTTCTAATCTGAAACGAAATAAAGCATAATTTGAACAAACTGTGCGATCGCCCTCTCCATGACCGATGTCTTCATCTCCTATTCTCGGCGTGATAAAGCCTTTGTGCGCGCCCTCTGTCATGCGCTGCAAGAGCGAGAGCATCAACTTTGGGTGGATTGGGACGGCATTCGTTCAAGCTTGCCCTGGCGAGAAGAAATTTTTAATGGCATCCGTCAAGCGACTCGGTTGGTCTATATTCTGAGTCCGGATACGATCGCCTCTCAATACTGCAATTGGGAAATTGATCAGGCCTTGGAGCTGAAGAAAAAGCTGATTCCTGTGCTCTGCCGTGATGTCGATATCAACACAGTCCGTGCCGATATCTCCTCCCTGCAATTCATTTCCTTCTGTGGGGAAGATGATTTTATAGCGGCGCTGGAGAAATTAGAAGGAGCCATCACCGCTGATTTAGATTACGACCGCCTGTTTGCTCAATTACAGAAGCAGGCAGAGGAATGGGTCAGGCGCGATCGCCAAGACGGCTGGCTACGCGGAGCTGACCTGGATGACGCAGAACTGTGGCTCGTTAACAGTACGGGGAAAACGCCTCCCCCCTCAGCACTCCAGCGAGACTACATCATCGCCAGCCGACAGGAGCGCCAAGCGGAGCTAGAGCGTTGGCAAACACTCTATGAAGAATCAGAAAAACGCCGCATCACTGCTGAGCACAATGAAATCACCGCCTTTTGCAAATCCTCGGAAGCCTTCTTTGCTCTCGATCGTCCGCTGGATGCGCTGCTTGAAGCGTTGCAGGCCGGAGTTCGTCTCCGTGACGCAGACTGGGCACAGGACGTGTCGGATTTACAGGCACAGGTGATTGGAGCGTTGCAGCAAGGACTCTACTGGGTACGCGAGTTCAATCGACTGGAAGGCCACAACGGCACCGTGCGAGACGTGAGCATCAGCCCCGATGGCGACCTTATTGTGACGGCCAGTCGTGACGGCACCCTGCGGCTGTGGCAACGGAACGGTCATTGTTTAGCAGTGCTTCAAGGACACGAGAAACTGGTTCGTGCAGTTGAGTTTGCTCCCGATGGGCAGTCCTTCGTCTCCGGCAGTTGGGACGGCACCATTCGCATCTGGTCTCGGTCGGGTGAGGCGCTGACGGTGTTGCGAGACCACGACAAGCGTGTCATCTATGTCGCCTTTAGCCCCGATGGGGCTTGCTTTGCATCGGCCAGCAGCGATGGCACGGTGAAGCTGTGGACATCCGATGGTCAGCTCATCGAGACGTTAGATCATGATGGCCGCGAGCTGCGGTGTGTGGCATTCAGCCCCGATGGTCAACGGCTGGCCAGTGGCGGTCGAAACGGCACAATTTACCTATGGTCGCTCACGGGCGATCGCCCCTTCACCTGCCACCAGACCCTGGAGATGTCTGACCGTGCCCTCAACACTCTCTGCTTCAGCCAAGATAATCAGTGGCTCTTTTCTGGAAGTGTGGATGGTCACATTCGCGCATGGCATTACGGACAAAACCACCACCATGATATTGCCGATCAACAGGCTGAAGTGAGAGCCATTCAGCGAATGCCCAACAGTAACGACATCGTGTCCGTCGGCCATGATGGGTTCATTTCTATCTGGCGTGTTGCTGATAGTCAGTCCGGCTCATTAACGTCCACTGAAGGTGAACCCTCGCATGGTTCCCAGCATGAAACACAATCGCTTCATTACACATTGAAAACAGCCCTTGTTGGTCATAGTGGGCCAGTGCTGGGACTCGACATCGATCGCACGGGACACTTGCTGCTCTCTGCTGGCGGGGAACGGGTGGTGCGGCTATGGCGCTGGAACGTTCCCCAACTGGTTCGCTGCCACACCGGAGAAACCGGATCCTACCGCGTGGACTTTACGCCGACGGGCGATCGCCTCGTGGTGTCTGGTAACGTCAACACCGTACAGATTTGGCATCGGGATGGCTATCTCCTGAAGGACTTTGTAGCGCATTCCTCCAGGGTTTGGAACCTGTGCCTTAGTCCTCAAGGTGATGCTATTGCCACGACTGCTAGCAAAACCATCACGCTATGGACGGTGGATGGAGAGCTGACAGCAACGTTACAGGGACATCAGGATCGGCTGCGTCAGCTTTGCTTCAGTCCTGATGGGTCGTTCCTCGCCTCCGCCAGTGATGACGGAACCGTCCGCCTGTGGGACAGAACTGGAGACGTGAAACAAATCCTACAAGGAGACGGCGATCGCTTTACGACCGTGTGCTTCGCTCCAGATGGTCAGTCACTGGTGGGAGGCAGCCGCACTCGCATGCTCCGACAATGGCACGTAGACGGTACGCTAATCCAAACGTTTGTAGGTCACAACGACGAAGTCCTCGATGTTGAATTTAGTCCAGACGGTCAACGTCTCGTGTCAGGCAGCGACGATCGCACCGCACGTATTTGGAGCCTGGATGGGACGCTGCTGCACACCCTGGAGTGTCAGCGCAGTGTTCGCGCCGTAGACATCAGTCCCGATGGACACGTTATTGCAGCGGGGTGTCGGGACGGAAATATTCGATTCTGGTCGATGGGCGGGGTATTGCTCAGCACGTTGCAGGGGCGCAGCGGCCAAATCATCTGCGTTCGCTTCAGTCCCGATGGAACGTCCTTGGCTGCAACAGGTGAGGATGGGACACTGACCATTTGGACACTCGACCGTTTTGATGACGGATTGCTGGGGCGCTTAATAGACCGAGGATTGGACTGGTGCCAGGACTATCTGGAAACAAATCCTAATGGGCAAGGATATGAATTGAGAAAGTCCCTAACTCGGTGACATATTGATTGCAAGTGAACCAAGATTGAAAGCGAACCACGATAAGGGCGATCGCCCGTCATGTCTCGTTCAGTGACATCTTGAGCAGTCGCGCTCCAATGTGTTCTCCAAATAGATTCATGGTGTGTGTTTCAATCACCTGAAACCCAAGGGATTCATATAGCCGCTGTGCTCGGCCATTCTTCATATCAACATTGATAAATAGCGCTGATACGCCAGCCTGTTTTGCTTGCTCAATGCAGCGTTGCAACAGCCGTGTTCCCAGTCCTTGTCCACGGAACTCTGGCCTGACGGCTAAATTGGCGATGTAACGTGTTCCTGCAGGAAACTTATGCACCAGTATTCGGCGCAGAACAAGCGTCCAGACGAACCAGAGCCGTAGACCTTGAATCGGATTCAAAACAGCCGCTTCATCAATGTCTTCACCCATGGCTTCAGCGGGCAGCATCACGACAGCACCCAATACGGCCTCATCTTTCTCAATCACCGAAATATACCGATGGCTGTAGTCATTGTGCGATCGCCCCACAAATTCGGTGAGCAGGGCGATCGCCTGTCGGCCAAATATTGGGTCAAACAGGTCTGGAGCAGACGCGTAGACCAAGGAAGCAACGTCATGACTATCATGGACGTCTAGCGAACATGGCACACATTGAATCGATTCCATTGATAGTCGCTCCGGTTGAATCGGCATCTGATGAGAATTCATGGGAAACCAGCACAATCGTAATGGCGTTTGGTAGGCTGCACTTTCAGGAGAAAGGGTAAAACCCTTTATCTAGAATCATGCATTTCACGGCATTGTTCATCATTCTTCTGGATCTCTTCTCAGGAGATTTCAACGTTCTTCCATCGAGAGGAATTCAACCAAATAAAAACCCTTGCCACGATGAAGCGACAAGGGCATGTGAGGACGACTATGAACCGGCTGAACCGCTCGACAAATAGTGTTCAGATTCAGAGTATGCGCCGATCTTAAAAGGCTTTTCCACCATGCCTGTAAGAGCGGCCTTCATTTCTTCTAGCTTTATCAATCATGGCTTTGCCTAGTGGTATGTTTTGATATTCCGCAAAGTCAAAAGCCCTTATCACCACATCCGATAATTCTTCGGCTACACGTTCCTTTCCTTCACAGTTCCTCAATGCCTCTAATAATTCAGATAGTTCACTGTGCATGAGAGCGACGAGCGTTCCATCTTCGCGGGGTTGTTCCCACCAGCCTTTATCTTGTGCCGTGTCATGCACTCTTGCTTGAAATTCGTTCAAGGCATCAACAAAATTAGTATTCATTCTTTTTCTCCGTTTATTGAATTTCCACAGGCTTTCACCTGTGACTGAACTACGAAACTAAATAACGACTCTTGTTTTTGTTTCCTCCACAGCAACAGCATTTGCCTTGGTCAAGGCAGTTATGCATCGAATTCCTTGACCAGTTCTTTGTAGAAGCGCTCAACCTGTTTCCGAGCGACCTTCATCATTCCGTGTGAATCTCCTCGATGCTTGACTATCTCAAGCTCGGGAATTCCCTCGGCACCATTTTTGATTAGCTTCTTGTGTCTCATGTACTGGCATGAGACAGAATTGTGTATCGCGCTTCTGGTGACTCCACTCCCCCCAGGTGTCCAGCCTGACCAATCACCAGACTGTGCCCATACCAACCCAAGACCCACAGACAGCTTGAACGAACGCAAAGATTCATCCCTTCTAACTCGCTTGTTGTTAGCGGTGTAGGTGTGGACATTGACGCGCTTCCCGTTCCTCAGGAACTGCTCAAACGGGTATACGCAGGACAAGATATTGACGGTAAGCCATTCGCTCATGTCGCAAGTCTCTGAAGCGGAAAGATAGCGCGAATACTCAGACTTACCTATCTCCTCGATGATTGCCTGTTCTACCTCAATCTCTTCTGTCTCGATAGCCATCAGTGCCCGTGCAAGTGATGCTGCTGTGGCGTCCAGCCCAACACCGCAAGTTGAACTCAGCTCGGCTTCCCATTTTGAAGATGGGTTGCCAGCAATAGCCATATAGATTCCGGGTACTGATGTGCGGCCCCAAGGTCTGATAATCTTCCGGTCATACCATTCCGGCACTTGATAACAGAGCTTTTGCCTCAGATAGTTCTGAAGGCCATTTTTTTGATTGTTTAGGTGTACGTGCAGAGCTACCAGGTCGCTCAACCTGTGCTCTTTATCAGATATCCAGCATTCCGGGCGATCGCCACGCTCAATCCCATACATCGCTAGTGCGAGGGCATCGAGCTTGTCGGTCTTGGAAGGAATCTTCCAGCCTTCTCGATAGGCTTTCAGCTCATGATGCCCGACAAGTCTAAACGACTTACCGGCTGAGCCTAACCAATGACGCCATACTCTTGAGTAAACGCCGGTAGGCTCCATCACTGCAAAGTCGAAATCGAGCTTAAGCAGTTCCTTTCGACCTTCAGAATCAACCTTGATAGTTGCTGGCTTATTTCTTCGCAACCAGCTTTTAGGATCGTGTGGAATCGACGTTAAGACACACGCCGTTGCAGACATCTTGGAGATGTCCAAACCTAGGACTCTATTTCCCATGTTTCCCCTAAGGACTTCCCGCTAGTGTATAAAGGCTCCGATGCTCAGATGAAATCTGAGATGGTGCCAGCCTGACTTTTAAGGTGTTTGGGGTAGCTCGGAGATGCCCATTAGCCTACGAAGGTGCCCGCTGTGAGAGGATGCCCGCTAGTGTATAAAGGCATTCCCTCTGGGGTTCCCACCAGTTCGACAAGGCATCCGTTCCGAGCACGGCAAGTTTTGGAAGCTTCCCGCTACACCATCGGCTTAGTCGATGGTGTTTCATTCGCGTGCTACACGAAATCATCAGGCGAGGTGTATCTAGGTGAGAACTGCTGAACCTTGAACTTCCGACATGCAGAAACAAGTGGCCTTGCGTCTTCTCCCTCGAATGTGAGTGACGCGCCTAAAGACAAGTGGACGATCGCCACAAAGTCTTTTCCATCGTTCTGTGAGTACTCGACATGAGTAACGTGGTCAAGATTCAAAAGGAAACGGTCTAACTGAACAAAATTAGGCATCTTTTCTAAACCTCTCTACAAGTGAATAAATGTGGTTAGTCTTCTCTCGGATATAGTTGTTCTCGCTCTTCAGGTAAGCTTCAGTGCTGTAGTGAAGGAGGTAAGCAAGCCATTCATCAAGCGACTTGTCGGGCTGCATCTTGTGCAGAATCCCAGACGCTCGATGAAGGGCGATCGCCTCAATTGACAGGGTTTGAAGTGCTGACTTAACAGCATCTTCCTTAACCGTTTCGTCAAATTCCTCTTCAGTCATATGTAGGTCGCTATCCCAGCCGAGACTAAGAACTTCGGCATAAACGGGAGCGATGACCTTTAAGCGCTCCGTGACCAGGTAAATAAAAGTACGAACAGCAACACGCACGTTTGCATTGGATTCCGCCCCATCATCGATAATGCTGCACCCGACTTGAAGCACACTGGCAACGTGAAACCAGTCTTTAACAGCCGTAGGGATAGTGATCGGCTGCTCACCAGTCAACAAAAACTCATGCTGTAGCTTGCTGTATAGGGACTGCATCATCTCAAGAGAGATGCCCGTTCCCGGCTTTGGCTCCGATGCTTTCAATTCCTCTTCTGTCATCAATCTCGTGAACCTCATAGAACCCCATAGGGTTAAACGTTTGTAAAAACAACTTGGTCATCTCTGCATCTGACCTTTCATCAAACCGGCCCAAATCATAGATATGACCGGCTTCATTCACTCTCAGCAAACAAAACACCATCAGTTAACACGGGTCAAAAACCGCGAAATACTCGTAGCCCGTAAGCTTCTTCATGTGTGTGCCGTGTCTCTCTGCCTGGATGCGCCGCTCAAAACGTCCGCATGTGACCTTCATTGCTCCATCCATGCGAAAGACTAACCAAGGTAGTTCCCGCTTTGTTGCCCGCTCGGAAATCTGTCTCAACTTAAGTTCAGTCTCTCTACCCATGAACGCCACCCGCTTTAGGAAAGCTCATAACGACTTCGTGACCATCCTCGATGTCTGTCACTTGGGCCATTTGCATTAAGTCAATTGCTCTCTCTATGTGCTTTAGGCGCGTCTCTTCGGAAAAGCCTTGAAATTGAGAGTATGCCTGTTGCAGCAAAAGGTTGTGCTTCCCGCTCATGCTCAGGGCCAGATCGTAAATAGCTAGCCTCATCACAACAGCCAGGAACTCATCCCCAGACATCACCACATTGTCGTCATTGGTTGTTATTGCAATATCACTTGATTCACTCATCCTTTTTTCCCTTCATATAGAAACCGTTCGATTAGTGAGGAAAGGTGGAAGACGTCTAGAACATCTCCCACCCGCAAGGCGATTAATCATCTTCGATTTCAATTGTACTCCTAATAAATAAGCATGGCAAGATTTGCAGTACAAAAACTGCTACAATTGTAAGTACAATCATCGCTAAGAGGTTTCTATGGGAGAAAAAGAAAATGCCGAAATCAAAGCATGGGGAACACGGCCAGCTCAAAGTAGAGCGAATTCAGGCTCGTGTCACCATGGAAGCGAAAGAGGGGTTAGAGAAGATTGCAGACAGCATGAATCTCTCAATCTCGGAGCTGATAGAACGTCTGGGCCGGGAGGAATTGACAATAGCCTCATCATTGGGGGAATAATTCAAGCGCTCAAGGATGATGTAGAGGAACGATTGAGAGAAGTGGATGAGTGTGTTGAGTGGTATCAACGAGAAAAAGTTAAGCATGAGCGCCGCCTTGCCCAATTAGAAAGCCTTGAGCGCTTGTCAAAAAACAATCCCAATGATTAAAACAAAAGCCTTCCCCATGAACTGAGGAAGGCTTATCTATTTATATGGATAATCAACTCTCTCTTATATTCCCAGTCAAACCTAAGCCAGACTGGGAAAGCTGCACTAAGGCATGTCCGTTGCTCAGTGGAATCAAGCCGGGTGATGAAGTGATGGTATTGATGCACGGGGAAATGGTAGGGGCGATCGCCACCATTCTTGAACCTCAAGGCTACTTAGTAGCCGTGCATGGCGATGAAATGACCATCATCAATTCGCGGTTCTGCGAAAATCTCAGAGAGTGGCGATCGCCCGATTAACGGTTTGTGCGTCAACCTCGACGTATCGCATCAACGACTTGACATCGCGATGTCCGGTTATCGCTGCTAGCGTTTTCACATCAATGCCCTTTCGAGCAA
>JBCCWF010000180.1:0-11687 GCA_039194035.1 Cyanobacteria bacterium P01_E01_bin.6
AAACTGGAATAAATCTGTGGAAATCTTCTATTGCTGTCCGCACGTTGTTTAGTAAATTTTTTTTTGTGTAAAGCCTCGCGGAGCGCGGTTTTCCACAAAAATATTGGTTCAACTTAAGCGCGGAGCGCTATAAATACAGCCCTAAGAAAGAATGAAGAGGAGAAGCACACCATCCTGGTACTTCTCCCCTTATGCACATGCCTCGCTATTCTCTGAAAACTATGGCATACATGGTGCTGCTGAAATCTGGTTGCACAACATAACCAGATAGGGATCATCAGCCGGTGGTTCGCTGTAGAATTCACTGCGCGGAGTGTTGCTTACTGAGACAAATCTGGATGCCAGAGGTCCCGCAGGTGCATACTGCAGAGCAACATCGTAGCCCCAGCGACGTTGTGGCGGGCTGTAGTACCTGATTGATTCACCACCTGTGGGAGGTGTTCCAGTCTCCCATGAGTTTTGGCTAAAAGGGGCGGTTGCATAGCGGCTAAAGTTTAGCTGTAGCAGTGACCCGGAGATATATAGAGTATTCCAGCGCTCAACAAATCGTGGGAAATTGTGGATTCCTCCATAAGCCTGTCCGGCTCGAGAGGGCGTCAATCCGCTGATAATAATCGCGTTCACTCGATTGGTACCTGTTGAGATCAGAGGTTTACTATCTCGGAGTGTATAGTATCGTCGTGAATACTCATCAGAGCCGTCTACAGTAACGATATTACCGTTCCGAGACCATGCTACTGGCGTGATAGGAGTATTAAACCGTAAGCGATTTTGCCAGCTCACCCCATAAAATAAGGAGTCATATGGATCGACATGCAACCAATATTCCCGTTCTCCTGTGACCAAATTGACCCGAGCTGGGCGATCGCGAAGACGCCCTAAATTCAAAAACGACGTCCGATTTCCATTGTTTTGACACCCATAGAGACCAGACACAAATGCCCCATTCAGCTGTGCGTTACTCCCTTCCGTTACAGTACGGGAAATGTCTTCTGCACTCCCATCACAAAAACGATCTGAAATCACTGTAATTCCATCGGCCAAGATTTCGGATGGCCGCCACAAATCAGTGGCAGGTCGAGCAAACCGCGCATCTAAATTATCGCGGCTGTAGAAGTTGTTGAAATTGTTGTTGAGTTTTTGAGTGAATTCTTCAAGTCGACAGGCTTCCTGTCCACTACATGTGGAAGTTTGGTGAAGGTTGAAGTCACCCATGATATAAACCGGATTGTCTGTGATGAATGACAGTCCCCGTCCTTCAGTATCTGTATCACGTCCGACCCTTTGCCCATTTCGAACGCGAAATCCATGGGGACGCCGTTCTGGATCAGGATAATAATCGACTGCTTTTGGACTAATTCGATTCACATTGTTTAACGGCGGATCAGAAGCATTAAATGCATCAACATCTCCGGCATTCATATAACAATCAGGCTCAACGGATGGATCCGAAAAGACCGCATCTCGCCCACAGGTCGCCCAAGCACCAGCAGCACTGCCCGCAATCGATGTTGGGCGGTTGATTTCATCCTCACGCACAGCATCTTCTCGAAACGCATAGATAACGCCGCTATTCGGTAACCAACTATCATTAGTTAAGCCAGATGTCGATTGCCGAATCAGGTCAATGTTGACATCCATCGTTCGAGCTGGAAGAGACTCGCGACCGTTGAAAATCACTGTATCTTTGAATCCAACTTCAACTCGATTAAAGACACTGCTCCCAGGCGAGGCTCCACATGAATTATCAAGACAGCCAATCATGATACCGTCGGGTTGATTCGATAGAATCGTGTCACCGACACCTCTATTAACCCGTGGCAAATCCCAATCTCCCAAAGGTTTTGGATGGACTACAAGCTGATTCAAAATGGTTTCATCGGTAAGGTCGAGTGGACGATATTCAACGGGGTTGCCGTTGATGGTGTTGAGATCATTTTCAATCACACGATCGCGCACAATATTTCGATGAACTGAATTATTCAGTCGTTCTTCTTGCACAACATCAAATGTGTTCAAGGCTCCATCAGGTGGGCCGCCAAACTCATCAATTGAATCCCCAGGGAAGAGATAGTGTAGAACGGGAAACTTGATCCAGTCCGTCGTTAATTTGGTTAGGTTCCCTGAACCAACACTCTGTAGATTAAAGGTTGCGGCCGCAATGCCTTCTGCGTTACTACTGGAGCCAACATCAAATCCATGACGGCGATCGCGACTGACCTGCTCTTTCAAGGCAATGATTTCAGCCAAAGAAACCATCGATTGAGGAACATCGGTATTATTTCGTTGATTCCATTGCTTCAACCCAGCAATGATTGCCTCTGGAGTATCTTCGCTAGCTCCTATCGCTCTCACCCCAGTGGGCAGAGACCCGCCCCCTCCCGTCAAGGTTCGAATTCGGGCTTCTAGATCTGATAGCGCAGATGGAGACCCTTCATTGTAGTCAAATGCTTCTAAAAAGCCGATGTTATACGCCAGCATTCCAACCATACAGGATGTTGCATGAAGCGTTGCCTTATCCGCCGGACTAAGCTCAGAATATGGAACACCAGTGCCGTCACGCGGGTTTCCCTCATCAGCTGACAATCCATCAAGCTGAGATAAAACACGCCGCACAACTGAGAAATCGCCCCACATCGACAACCATGGATAAGGATGAACAAGGTTATCGGCTGTATTATCGACAGGTGGAAATGACGGCGTTCCTGCCCTTGGATCACCTGCCAAATACGCCAGATTTCTCAGAGCAATACCCAATGGCTCGTTCTCATCCAACGCCAGTGCATAACTCGCTTCAGTGTTGACGGTTGGCGGAACAGGATCATATTCCCAACCATTGGTTCCTGTCCCCATGAAGAAATTACTCATCACAGGGGTATTTGTATACGTTGTCGACGTTGTCGGAATAAATGATGCAACATCTGTCCTTAAATCCTTGAACGCAGAACTTAAAATCAGTGTTTCTGAAGACCCAGGATGTACCGTTGACGCCATACATGCGGTCGGAAAGTCTCGTGAAGAATCAGCCGTGGTTACATCATTTCCACTGGAATGGTAGAACACAGCCGACTGAACAGCCGCCAAGTTATCGTAAAGTGCTCGTCGTTGACGAGCTTCATTACAGCGGTTGTTATTATTCGCTGTACACGCATCCCACGGCATCAGAGGCTCTTCATTGACTGCCCTGCGATATCGTCCATTCTCCCCGTCAATGCCTCCCCCCCATCCGTGAACGTTCCCCAATTCAAGGCGCTCACTCACCAAGATGCGCATGCCGCTGTCGCGAGCACGTCGCTCCCAATAGCCATCAAGCCCAATGTCGATCCCCTCGTCATCTCCTACGGGAGGCTCTGTCCTGGTGAGTGACTCGTCCGCAACAGGTTGGGGTCCATTATTCAGGCGTTCTCCTTCAATCGGTTCCCCAATAAAGCCTGGGATTTCTCTTCCACTGACTCGGGCACCAGGGCCATATCGATTATCTGCACGAAATGAATCATCAACAAAGGGTGTATCTTCTGACTGGTTAAACAGCCTGCTATCCTTAACAAGCTGACGATCCGCCCATGTATTCGCTCGATAGTTTGCGGGGGTATCAGGAGCCTCAATGCCTCGTGCTTGTGAGACATCTCGCGTTGTTAGAATGACTGGGTCGAGCGTATATTCAATTGGCTTTGGATTATTATTGGGAACCGAGTCAGTATCTCGAGTAAATTTGGTTTCATTTTGATCGCGGACAACAAATTGATTACCACCATAGGCCGTAGATTCGGTGATCGCCCGATCTCCGTGAATGTGAAAGTAGTTAGTGTTGCCAAAACTATTCGATCCTGTCTTAGCACTCATAAACTGCCCCTGGAAAGCGGGAACGTTTTCGTCCGGATCCGCTTGAACATCAGCCACCGTAATCTCGGATGACGCACGCTCATAAAGACAGGATGCTGGAGAACTAATCAAGAAACCACGAAAATTATTGTTACCAACAATCAAGTTTCCTTCCGTGTGCATTGCACCATTCCAGTTGAATCGAGGCCCTGGAAAGATTTCGAGGTCATTCCGAAACCAAGCACCCCACTTATTCCCACGATCCATCTGACGGTCTTGATGAAACTCCAGCGTTGACACCGTTCCGTTCGCATCATCGGGCAACACAAAGACGTCAACTTGGAAATTCTTTCGGAGAATAGACGATACAGCTGGATCTTCAAACCAGCCTTGCTCTGGGCCATCACCATTGCCACCTCCGGCAAACGAACATGCTGGATTCTCGGCACTGTTCAAGCTCAATGGACCATGTCGTACTTCCAGCTGAGCAGCTCGTGCCGCCATGGCCCCATCAGAAACAGATTCTAACGGGTCAGGATCGCCAGGATTTACTGGAAATGGCCGCATCAAGAGAATGGAATAGGCGACAGTTGCGTCTTCAACTCCGTCACCATCCGTGTCAGCACGAAATGCCCATGCGTTATCGGCTAGCCCATCATTATCCAAATCCAAACGATCTGCTTGACCATTATTATCGACATCAATAGCACTCGCGATGCCAGCCGCCGTTACTTCTTCGTCAGGGAACGTGTAGGGATCAACCTGATTACCCAAATCGTCTTCAATAAAAAATGAGTTGATCAACACACCGTTGCGATCGACCCCATCATTAATCAACATTCCGTTCAACGCAGATTGGCTTGGAACTCCGCTCGGGAAACGAGGATCGCGCTCACGACTGAACAGAAATTCTAACTTTGCTTTCGCGCGATCAATCGCGGGTGCAGCCGCATTGTATATCACTCGCTGTTGTCGTTCGCCTACCGCCTGGTTTGTTCGGTTATAGGTTCGTAGGGTAATCGCTCCAACAGTGAGGCTCAATAGCAGGAGTAAGAGTACTGTTGTCGGCAAAACAAACCCGTGGGTTGCACGTGGTTGGCGTTCAACCAGCAGAAGCCTCCTTAGCAACCAGAGCACTCCTCTTCTCGTCAGAGTTTTCGCAAAGCGTTGAATATTAGACAGCAAACGTCGCACCGCTGCAATGATCTTTCGATTAGACATTATTCGTTCCCTATTTCGTTCCCAATTGAAAACAAGTGCTTAGGTTTATATTCATTTTCTTAAACCAATGGATCTGTTTTTCTTAACCGTCGATTTCTAAACTCGTTCACTGGACAGCAAAAACAATCTACAAGCAGAGAACAACAACGAATTTAGAAATCATACTGTTTTAGATTCTTTTCTTGATCTGTACAATCAACCAACCGTATTTAACATTTCAAGAGAACTATATCTATTTAACAAAAGCATCATTGTTTTTACGGTTCTCACTTGACAAGGTTCTTTGGTAGTGGATTGAGAATCAATATAGTTACTTGCTTATTAAGTAGCTTGGCGTTATTAGACTAAAAACTCAAAAACCTGGGGAACTCATCTCCGGGGCGCTCCCCAGGTTTTTCAAGTGAGTTTATTGATGTCTATCTACTTAAATACCCTCTGAATTCATAGGAATCACCTTCGTCATGCTTTTAGAACAGACTACAAGCTTTACAAAAAAGGCTAAAGTGTTAGCATCTCTGTCTTTTGAATCTGCATAGATTTTTTAATTGATTTTTGATTCATCGAAAATTAGAAGATTATTCCTTGATATTGTCGATCGTTTAGGTTGACCCATGAGGAATATAAAAGACTAAAAATCTTTCCTATATCACGACACATTACTCTAGATGAATGATACCCAAATTCAAGATTTTTCTAATATGAGACTTGAACAAAGTCGATCATTAAAACAAGAGTTCTATTATTTTAGAATCGCCTCTGGGAAAATACTGATTTGTTTTTTTAGTCTCTTTTAGAGAGGATTTTTATAAGGGGAAATGCGTATACTGACTGATTTGATGAAATTTTCTTGCGTCAATTTCAGTAATCTTACAGCGCTAAAGTAAAGACTAGTTTCATGCATTGATTGTTCAGTAGCTAGCCATAATTAAACGTAAACTTCCAAATCCTGTGCCGACTGCTGAACGGGCGGTATAGAATTTAGGGCTTTGGTTTTAATGACGTCCAGGTACTTATGCCCTATCCTTCTCACGAAGGAAAGCCGCACCAGTCCATACGAAAAGCATGGTTGACAGAGACGGAGAAATTGTATTGAGTACTACAGTCACAAAGGCCTTCTACCCTCTATGAGAGGATTAGTTCATCCAAGTTGCTTTTCCTAGTTGAGGGTCAGTCGTGTGCAGCTTCATCAGTACAATCCAGGACACTTTTATGACGAACTATTTGAAATGCAAGGAGTCCCTCGTATCGCGGCGTCTCTCTTATTGAAACGACTTGAGAATCTCTCCATCGAAGAACTTGTTCAGCGGCAGCAGACTGCCCAAAATGCGTTGTTCAAAGTGGGCGTCACCTTTAATGTCTATAGCGACAATCAAGGAACAGAACGAATTTTTCCCTTTGATATTATTCCTAGGGTTGTTTCGCTGAAGGAGTGGGAATGGATTGAACAAGGATTAAAGCAGCGTATTCATGCACTCAACCTTTTCCTAACGGATATCTACAACGACCAAAAAATTCTGCGGGATGGGGTCATTCCCGAACATGTTGTTCTGTCATCCAAAGGATTTATGCCAGCCTGTATGGGGCTAAATCCTCCAAAAGGTCTCTGGTGCCACATCACAGGAACTGATATTGTGCGCGATCGCGACGGTCAGTGGTATGTGTTGGAGGATAACCTCCGGTGTCCATCAGGCGTGTCGTATGTGTTAGAAAACCGGCGCGTGATGAAGAGTACGTTTCCGACTCTTTTTGATGCGATCGACATCCAGCCTGTTGATGACTATGCCAGTCATTTACTCGATACGCTTCTGAATCTTGCTCCTTCAGGCCTCCCAAATCCAACCGTCGTTGTCCTCACTCCGGGGATATACAACTCCGCTTATTTCGAGCATTCATTCCTCGCGCAGCAAATGGGGGTCGAGTTGGTCGAAGGTCGGGATCTGGTCATCGTTGATGGATATCTTCAAATGAAAACCACCAAAGGTCTCCAGCGAGTAGACGTGGTTTATCGCCGCATTGATGATGATTTTATTGATCCGCTTGTTTTTCGGTCTGATTCATTTTTGGGCGTGCCTGGATTGATGGAGGTCTATCAAGCGGGGCGAGTGGCGATCGCCAATGCTCTGGGTACTGGCATTGCCGACGACAAAGTTGTGTATGCCTACGTCCCGCAAATGGTCAAATATTACTTAGGCGAAGATCAATTATTGCCCAATGTCCCCACCTATCTATGTTGGGAAGAGAGCCAGCTTTCCCATGTTTTGAGTCATCTTGATACGCTTGTGGTCAAGGCAGCTAATGAGTCAGGGGGCTATGGCATGCTGGTTGGGCCCCATGCCACACAGCAAGAACGCGATGAGTTTGCCGGTCGCATTCGGGATAACCCGCGCAACTATATTGCCCAACCGACCCTCAGCCTGTCACGGGTGCCTACGTTGATTGATCACTCATTGGAAGGCTGTCACGTTGACTTACGACCTTATATCCTTTACGGCGATGATATTTACGTTAGTCCCGGGGGGCTGACCCGAGTTGCCCTAAAGCGAGGCTCTTTGGTCGTCAATTCGTCTCAGGGAGGTGGCAGCAAAGATACATGGGTTATTGCCCATGGCGAATCCCCTTGAGTATCCCGATAGAGATATTGGAAAAGTAGTGCGCATGCTCTCATGCCGTAAACGCTCTTGAGTTATCCGTAGCAGGGCACATCCAGCAACAGTCTTCATAAAAGCGCCCATACGTGATCAGTCGATGATGACTGACATACCTGAACTCTAAGCTTTAGACGCACTTCGATCCATGGCTATTTCATTCTTGAGCTATCGTTTCGCCGCTTCCGCCACCGCCTGTTTCTTCGTTGTTTGCTTTCTATCATCGAGAGGCTTTCTGTCATGTTGAGTCGAGTTGCTGATTCTATTTATTGGCTTAATCGCTATGTCGAACGCGCAGAAAATGTGGCTCGCTTTGTCGATGTCAACCTCAACTTGCTGCTGGATGCGCCTATCGGCACACGACAACAGTGGCATCCTCTGGTAGTAACGACTGGTGATTTGTCTTTATTTAATGAACGTTATGGTACTGCCAATGCTGACAATGTGGTTCATTTTTTGACCTTCGACAAACAATACGACAATTCGATTTTGTCTTGTGTCCATAAGGCACGCGAAAATGCCCGATCCGTACGGGAAATTATCTCCTCTGAAATGTGGGAACAAATCAATGCTTTTTATCTGATGGTGACAGAGGCTGCAACAGCCGATGTCAAGGTTGAGCTACCGAGTTTTTTCGCAGAAGTGAAACTGGCCAGTCACCTTTTTTCAGGCATTATGGATGCCACTATGTCTCACAACGAAGGTTGGCATTTTGGCCAAATTGGGCGATTGCTGGAACGAGCAGATAAGACGACCCGCATTCTAGATGTTAAATATTTTATTTTGCTCCCTTCCGTCACCGATATTGGAGGAGCAATGGATGAGCTTCAGTGGATTGCATTACTTAAATCAACTAGCGGCTATGAAATGTATCGGAAGTGTCAGCACCGGATTAGCCCGTCAAGTGTGGCTCAGTTTCTGATTTTAGATCGAGATTTTCCGCGCTCCATTCAGTTTTGTCTCTTACAAGCCGAGCGATCGCTTTATCAGATCACTGGAAACACAATGGGCACCTGGAAAAATCCAGCGGAGCGATCGCTAGGTCAAATCCGTGCTGAACTCGATTTCATCATCATGGATGACATTATGGACAAGGGGCTGCATGAGTTTTTGGATAACATTCAACAACGGCTCAATGGCGTTGGGAAATGTATCTTTGAGACCTTCTTTGATTTGCAGGCTATTTCGTAAGGATATTTGGAGACCCAGTAACGTTAGAGACCCAGTAACTCCGTAGACTGAATGCGTTATTCATATGACTCGGCAAACTTCTCAAAATTGCAACAACGAAATGAGGGTTTGGGGCGTGCCCAAAACTCTGGTTCCTCTGTAAACTTTGCCAAATCGTATATTCACATAACGTACGGTCACCAGTTTTAGAGGTGCAGTCAATCGAAACTCAATCGAAATTCAATCAAAATATTGATGTCTTAACCGATGTCGTAACATCGATATCTCATACATCTGGGCCTGTAATTGTATGGTCTATGGATAGAATCTACTACCGCTGAGGTGCTTAGGCACGTGCACTACATCATTGGTCATACCCTTTTTTATGCATACGAGAGTCCTGTTCTACTGGATCCTCATATTCTTCGGCTACGTCCTCGCAGTGATGTCGGTCAAACCCTTGTCAGCTACAACCTTCAAATTACTCCCCAACCTGAACAACAGTTTCAGACGATTGAAGTGGATGGTAATGCGGTCCAGCATCTTTGGTTTCCATCAATTCCCGTTTCTAATCTACAGGTGCAAATGCAGGCGCAGGTTGAAACTCACCGTAAAAACCCATTTGATTTTTTACTGTCAAGATGGTCAACACAATTGCCGATCGACTACCCTCTATCACTCAGCACTCAGCTTGCGCCCTACCTTGAACGTAATAGCGTAACGTTATCGGTTGGCATCGATCCGCAGGCGATGGCACTGGCACAAACTATCCACCACGCAACAGGCGGTAATATCGTCATGTTTTTATGTGAGTTAACCCAGCGCATCTACAAAGACTGTACTTATGTCATCAGAGAAACAGGTGACCCGCAATTGCCAGGGATGACGTGGACGCAAAAATCTGGATCTTGCCGAGATTATGCAGTGCTGTTTATCGAAGCCTGCCGTGCCATTGGCATCGCCGCCCGTTTTGTAAGTGGCTATCACGAAGGCGATCCGGATGTGAAGGATTATCATCTCCATGCCTGGGCAGAAGTCTACTTGCCAGGAGCAGGGTGGAGAGGCTTTGACCCCACAATCGGACTAGCGGTGAGCGATCGCCATATTGCCCTAGCTGCAAGCCCTTTCCCGAGTTATACGGCACCAATATCAGGAACCTTACGAGCAGGTTCAACCGCTGAGGCTACAATGAGCTATCAACTATCCATTACCAATCTCAATAAGGAGTAGTCACCCAAAAGGACACATATGGCTGCATTACTGGGCATCGGGCTATTGCTGCTGGGTGCATTTTTCCTAATCATTTCTGGCATTTGGGGCATTCTTCTAGCCTTTCAGGAGAACGTTGTTTGGGGATTGATCTACGTTTTTATCCCCCTATTTGGAGTACTTGTTTTTGTAAGCCAGAAATGGCGCAAGCGTGCGGTGCGAACGAGCTTTCTGTTGGGCTTATTGGGTTTATTGATCACGCTTAGCGGTGGTGTTATTAGTCTGGTAAACGGTCAATCATTCATTAGCCAATTGAAAGTAGAGATAGACGATTCAGGCGGTGATTTGCTTCCCTCTGATTCACGTCCGGGTGACGTTTCTACGAGTGATCTCGATGCACCGATCATTGAACCGCTTCCCGCAGATGATGTCTCGTCTGAGAACCCTCTGAATCCACCAGGCAACACGCCACAAACTTATCGTCAAACCATGATGGTTGGCTACGCAGCTTACAATCAGAGAGATTATCAAACTGCGCTCATTAACTTTCGTCGCGCATTAGACATACAGCCGGGCGATCGCCTAGCCACAGAGGCGATTCAAAATACCGAAGCCATCATTCAACAGCAGCAATAACGAAACGAGCTAAGTCACGACTTGGCAACGTGTCAAATCAATCACATTAATCGGTAAACACATCATCAATGGTGAAATCGCGGCGATATTCCCATTCCACATTTGGCATTTCTTCAAACGCTCGCCTGACAGAGGTTTCCCACAATTTTCGTATTTTTGCGAGATACGGATCACCCAGGGGTAATCGAAGATGATGGCGCAATTCGAAGGAATCGACTTCATACATGGTGATGTCAATCGGAGGCCCTACTGAAATATTCGACTTCATCGTCGAGTCGATAGATAACAACGCGCACTTGGCAACTGCCGACAGGTTCGTGTCAAACGTGATCGTGCGATCTAGAATCGGTTTTCCGTATTTTGTTTCCCCAATTTGCAAAAACGGCATCTCTTCAGTGGCTTGAATGAAGTTTCCCTGAGGATAGATGAGATAAAGTTCGGGGGATTCTCCGGGAAGTTGACCGCCGACGAGAAAATTGCAACTGGCATCAATGTTATCTTTTTCAAGCCATGGGCGATCGCGATCCTGAATGGTTCGCATCGTATCTCCGACATAGCGCACTACGTCATACATTGTCGAAAGAGTATAGAGATTTGACTCTTCTTCTGTTTTCAGGTCACGACGGAGCGATCGGATAACTCCTTGAGTGATGGATAGATTACCTGATGTACAAAGCAAGATGACTCGCTCTCCAGGCTTAGAAAACTCGAATAGTTTTTGATACGTTGAGATGTATTCAACGCCAGCATTCGTCCGGGAGTCAGCTGCGAATACGAGACCCGCGCACGTGATGATACCAAGACAATAGGTCATACGCACCTTTAATTGATTCAGCCACTAACATTCAGGCATCAACGGAACGACCACTCGAATTTCAACAATTAATCGCTTAATCGCTCAGCCTTGGACAAAATCGTACATCAGCAGACAAGACCATTTAAAAACCCATTATTTCTTTTACCCTCACGTTCATTACTTTTGAC
>JBCCWF010000181.1:0-11648 GCA_039194035.1 Cyanobacteria bacterium P01_E01_bin.6
GATGGCTCTACACAAATCACTCCTCTTAATGCTCTGCAACAAAAAGTTTTGGCATTGATGAATGTGCCGCAAAGCATCTATGGATTTAACTGACTCGACAAGACTTTACATTACTTGGCCAATTTCCTCGAACCGACAGTCTTTAGACAAGACAATCCATTCGAGTCATGAGTACAGTCATTGTCGTTCCTCATGGTAGTGATAGCGATGCCATGAATACGGTGTTAGTTCACCTTGAGGATTTCTGGCATGGGTGGATGAGGGCTACTGTCGGATACCGGACAGGGTAAGCTCAGGGTAAAGGTAGTGCTGTTGTGATCACTCGTAACGTCAATAGATGCGCCTAGGTAAACAACGAGCTTTCGAGTCAGTGCTAGTCCTAACCCAGTTCCTCCGTACTTCCAGGGGTCATTACTGGGAATTCGGTAAAATTTCTCAAACACTCGCTCATATTCGTCTTCAGCGATAGAGACTCCTGAATTATTGACCCGGAAATGTAGCCATGGAGCTTCAGCGGCTACAGAAACTTGAATGACGTGACCTGCTGGTGTGTATTTGCAGGCGTTATTCAGGAGTTCGCTAAGAATGCGTTCCAGGTAATTGATGTTGGTTGTGAGATTGGGAAGACGGGAGTCTGGCACATTAATTTGGAGCTGACAATTGTGCGCTTGGATTCGACGTTCAAAGGTTTTTGCCAAATAGGAAAGCCATGTGGCCACGTCTAAGGTTGCAAGGGTTTCAGGGCCTCCTTCGGAGTCGATGCCTGACAGGTAAAGTAAGTCATTGATTAACTTGATTTCGCGATCGCATTCTTCTTTCAGCACTCGCAAGTAATGGGTGACCTTTTCGGGGGGTGCCGACAACTGTTGAGTATCAGCGTCCGTCAGTTGAGAGAAATTTGCTTCTAGGAGTTGAGATACCGCTTTGATGCTAGACAGCGGTGTACGAAGTTCATGGGAGACGGTGCTGACAAAATCATCTTTCAAGCGGTTGAGCCTTTCTAATTCGACCACCTGAGTTTGGGCTGCTTGATACAGTTTTGCCTGTCGTAGGGCGATCGCACATTGGTTGGCAACTTGCTGCACTAAGCGAATATCTTGTGCATGGAATGCGTAGTATGTATGGTTTGCCAACCAAATATCTCCAATCACACCCTGTTCATCAAAAATTGGGCAAGCAAGAGTTGCAACGGATCCTCGATCTTCATTCGCTAGCAGAGAACAAAATTGGATGGGCTCCTTGTCCATCAGAGGGCCATAAATTTCAGGGAATCCATCAAGGTGAATGAAGCGTTTGTCGTATTCTCCAGGGATGGTTGTATATTCTTGGATGATATGAGCTGTATTGTCTGTGAGGTTGTAAAGCGATGCATTACAAGCGTGGACTCCAATGGTGTGCGCCAACTCATAGACAGCAGTGGTCAGAATTTTGTCTTCATCGAGCGTATCTCGCACTTGATCGGCAATTCGCTTGAGCGTTGCGTCAAACTCGAATGCTAATTCTAACTCTGCGGTGCGAGCTTTGACTTGCCGTGCTAGTTCGTGGTTCAACTCTTGTAAATCCTGCTCTGCCTGTTGTCTCCGACAGACCTCAAGCTGTAATTGGTTGTTTTGCTGGAGCAGCTGCTGGCGCTGCTCTTGAATCGTGAGTTGATTTTTAACTCGGACTAAGACTTCTGCTTCCTGAAAAGGTTTGGTGATATAGTCTGCACCGCCTACTTCAAACGCTTTGAGTTTATCTGTGACTAAATCGAGGGCACTGATAAAAATAATTGGGATATCAGAGGTTTGATCAGAGGCTTTGAGCCGTTGACATACTTCATAGCCACTCATCTGCGGCATGTTGATATCCAGCAGAATCAAATCAGGAGGCTGTATTTGGGATGCTCGCAGAGCTGCGTCTCCACTAACCGTACGGCGCACCTGATAGTTCTGGCTCTCTAGCATTTTTCCTAGGAGTCTTAGATTATCTGGGTTGTCGTCAACTAATAGAATATTGGCTTGAAAGTTCATAGGAGTGAGAGAACACGTGTCTCATGACGAGTCAAACATTGCTTTGAATCAGTGGAGGGGCCAGAGAACGTACGGTCGACAATCGCAGAAACATCTCTATGAGAATCTATGAGAAATAGTTGTCTGCAACGTTTGATCGAATACACGAACATCTACTGAGTCAGAACCAAGAATTTTGCCTACAGTTAATAAGTGGAGTAATGAATGAAGCCTCAGAAATGAAAGGTCAAGGTGTGCAGTGATCGGAAATCGTTGACCATACTCTGTCTATCATGTCTTGACGGCATGATGACTGAGATTAGCAGGTTACCTGGTTAGAGTTCCTCAAAACTGCATCAAACATGCAAACGTAAAACAATTTAGGAAAAACTGCGGATTAGGGCGATCGCTTGTGCCTTCGCAATGACGCTATCTCTATCTGGGCGATCGCAGATGAGATATTGTCTCAATCATTCGTCATGGATGAATTGTCGCTTTCGATCTGAAAATCAAAACTGGCGATTTACCACCGAGGATGCTCGTGTCAAATAGCAACGGCTCTGCTCTAGTGTTGATATTTTGGCATCTTATAACCTTTATCTAGGTTGGGATCTATCGTTTTCCCGCAGGAAAAACGATAGATCCCAATAGGGTTTGGATTTAGCTCATTGTTGTCTAAAGAGGCATTCCACGGATTCAAAATATTTCCAGCCATTAAGCTGTGCCACACCCTAAGCAAACTGGATAGCAACTAGGGTTTCGGTCGTGACGGTAGGTCACTCAGGATGGCAGGCCACTCTAGTTGAACGAATCGTTAGGCTTTCGTCACAATAAAAAAGTATCCTTCATGCAAAATGCGAAATCCTGCTCGTGTAAAAATGCGTCTGTTTGTACTGCGATTTTCTTCTGACGATGGAATGAGTGGTGGACTGCTATAGAGCAGGCCATCTGGCAGCAGTCCTGTTCGAAGAGATTGGAAGAACTTAGCTGTGTCTTCGTAGCTCTGATGGTCGTACAAAAAACTCTGCCGATTAAAGAGATTCATACAGGAGATGACATCAAACTTATTCTGTGTCGTTTGAAGCCATGACTCAACATCCTCAAACTCAGTTTTGAAATGCTTATAGGCAACATCATATTTATACTCGCCTGTATTGGTTGCCCGTGGATCAAGCCCAACTGTTTTGGCCCCTAGCATCTGAAGCATTTCTGTAGCGATAGGCGGACGATCCGCATAAAACTGTGACAACAAATCCTGTGTTTCATCAGGAGTGCCATAGGTTGACAAAGCACCACAGCCTACATCGAGAACGCTTAGCCCAAAAATAGGGCTTGTGTTCATGTAGTCGAAGCTGTCACACAATGTACCGACGAGGAATAAGACATCGGGCTTGAGAATGTAGTTGTCTAGATCGACCTTGTAGCCCCAAAAGCGATCATTGCTCCGAAACATTCGGATCAACAGTTGTTTCCCAAAGCTATTGAGGTGTTTGATTTTCTCATTTTGCTCGATCAACTTGTACTGTTCGGCGGTTTGTTCAACATCCCAGGAAAAAATCTGCATCAGCAAATGCTTAATCTCATCTGCTTCGCGAACAATCGCTTTTGTGCGAGGCGATAGTGGTTTGTCACTTGAACGGGATTGCTGTTTCACTGATGATACAGAAGTTTCACGACGACGCTTTGAAGAGCTGTTCTTAGAGTCAATCGTCATTGGTAGGGTCACCAGCGCATTGGGATCTTGATCTTTCGCTTGTATCATAGCCTGCTCCATTCCATATTCTTTGGAACGTTGAAGTTCTTATCGGATGATAAAAATCTGTACACATGATTGGGGATTAACAAAAGGAATCTCACAGTGATGCAAGAGTCAATGCACAAATAAATTCAGTGCTCTTTTCACAAGCGCTGAACACCTTTCAAATTAACTACTTGGCTGTTCTATCAGTAGGTAGACACAATTAAATATAAAACCTTGAATCCTACGCCGCCTGCGCAGCGGGCAGCGCAGGATTTAGAAACTAGTTGTTAATTATGCAGGGGTACTCTTATAAGGTATAAGGTGCCTACAGCTCAGTAATAAAATGCCTACAGCTCAGTAATCTTTAATAAAACTGAACAATCTTTTAGAGACACTGAAGCTGCATACTGCGACAGTTGACGAATTTATCGAGCAAATGTTTCCAGTGCAATTTTTAACGTTTTTTACTGAATTATCCTTGTGTGACCAACTCTAAACATGAATAAACGTGATAGAAAGCCGACGATATCGTGGGGATCGCTCGGCTATCAATCATTCCGAGATTCGGTTACTATGTGGTGAGGCAATCCGGTGCACACAATCGGTTCACTAGATTCAATACATATCCTCGAACGCATAGAGCGTACGTTTTTGTCTGAGCGGTTATGTATCGCAACACGCTAGTGATATATCTAAAAAGTCTCCTCTAACGTTAATATGCTTTGCGAGATGCTTAGTGTCTTTAATCTGAAAAAGTATTCACGCCCAATTCTGGTTGTTGTCTTCACGTTAGGAAGGCTGCTTTTATGGGACATTTGACGAATGCCCTGACATTGTTTTTCAGCTTGATGGTTGAGGCCATACCATTTTTGCTGCTGGGGGTTCTCCTCTCCAGTGCATTGTTATTCTTTGTGGACGAGCGCAAGTTGGTCAGAGCCATGCCCCAAAATCCAGTTTTGGGTGCTTTAGCAGGGAGCTTGTTTGGGTTTTTGTTCCCAGTGTGTGAATGTGGGAACGTTCCTGTTGCTCGACGATTGATCGTTCAAGGTGTTCCATCATCAGTTGCTATCGGATTTTTACTTGCCGCTCCAACTGTTAATCCTATTGTTGTCTGGGCAACGTGGACAGCCTTTCGTGATCAACCTGAAATTGTATTTCTCAGAATTGGGTTCTCCATTCTGATTGCCACAATTGTGGGATGTATCTTCAGTACACAAAAGGATCTGCGCCCTCTTTTGCAGCCTGGTACAGCCAACATGATGGACGAACCACATTCAACCCAACTGGGTTCAGGGCGTTCGTCTGGTTCGTCGATGTTACTTCAGTCTGGTACTTTTTTGTTGGGGCAACCTAGTCAGCCTCAACGCCTTGAGCCAAGTATGGCGCTTACTTCATCAGTTAACTCGATCTTCGCTCGTCCGTGGTCTGAGCGATTCCAGATGCTGGTGGAGAATATGATTCAAGAATTTCGAGAACTAGGAGGTGTGCTCGTTCTTGGGAGTGCGATCGCCGCTATCGTTCAAGTTGCCATTCCTAGGGAAGCCATTCTTTCATTGGGGCAAGGACCGATTGCATCCATCATTGCCATGATGATTCTGGCTTGGGTCGTTTCCATTTGTTCCACAGTAGATGCGTTCTTTGCTCTCTCCTTTGCATCCACGTTCACGAGTGGGTCATTACTTGCATTTATGGTCTTTGGCCCGATGATTGATGTTAAAAACATCGGCTTGTTGCTATCGGTGTTTCGAGGACGAGCTATTTTGTACCTTTTTGCTCTCGCAGCGCAGCTCACATTTTTGCTAACGCTGCTCATTAATCTCTATTTCAGTTGATGCTGCATGGAGTTTATAGATTGACGTGATGCACGATGGTAAATCCATGAAAGTGAGTTTAATGAACTTAATGAACAATGTGAGAGGTATATCCAGCAGTAACTACATTAGATATGTCCATTAATGTAAGGCTTTGGTGATATGACGGTTAAAACTCGACTGCCTCGTTCTTCGACAACGCCATCGCCAGCCCCCCGGCAAAAGAGTTGGGTATTTTGGCTCGATACCTCAGCACTGCTGCTATGGGGAAGCCTCTTGCTGAAGTACTGGATAAGTGGACAAATCTATTTCTTGCTGCACCCTGATTATGTATGGCTGACTGTGATTGCAAGCATCGGACTGCTTGCATTAGCCAGTTGGCAGATCATGCGATTTGTTTCTCAGCTGAAGCAAAAGCGACGCATTGCTTTTCAATCAACGTTTAGTCCTCAACACATCACGTTGTTGCCCAAAGGGTTCGGCAGTGGTTTACTAGTGGCGATCGCCTGTTTAGGTATTCTGTATACGCCGCGCCCCTTCGCTAGCGATATTGCTCTGCAGCGGGGGGTTACAGATACATTAGCCATGACCCGATCCCAGCCTCAATCATTTCGCGTATCTAATCAGCCCGAAGACCGAACATTATTAGATTGGATTCGCACCATTAACGTTTACCCTGAACCGGATGCGTATACAGGTGATCCAGTAAAAGTTGAAGGGTTTGTTGTCTATCCACCTGAGTTACCCAATGACTATCTCATGATTTCTCGCTTCATCATCACGTGCTGTGCTGCGGACGCTTATCCGGTGGGGTTACCCGTGAAAGTACAGGGCGATCGCACCCAATTTCCACAAGATAGTTGGTTTAGGGTCCACGGTGCGATGACAACAGAAGTAGTGAATGAACAACGGCAATTGGTTATTGTTAGTGATTCACTAGAGGCGATTCCAACTCCTCGAAATCCCTACGATTCATAAGGGAGGTTGTGGAACTGCCATAGCTACTTTTAAGTAGATGGCCATAATTAAACGTATTTTTCCAAATCTTGTGCCGCCCGCGCAGCGGGCGGCACAAGATTCTGGGCTTTGGTTTTATTACGTTCAGGTACTTATGAGGAATGGAAGGAGTAATGAGAGCCAGAAAGGATTTAAGCCCTTATCACATGCCCTGAATCTTTGATCTGAGCATGTGAAATGATGTTTCGCGACCTACATTTCCACACATTATTCCACTGCTTAAGTTCTGTCATTGCTCTAATGAAACAGCCAACTCGTGAAAGCATACTTGGTGCCACGGAGAATGGGTAACGATTGATGTGGGTGAGTAAAGTATGAAGGAAACAGCAAAACAGCACCTGCTTGTGGAATAACTTTGACATCTTGTCGATCAAAATAGGTTTCACCACCCTCAAAGTCATCGTTGAGATAGCCGACAATACTAATATCTCGCGTAGGGAGTCCCTGCTTCACTTCCTGGAAGCGATTAGACAACAGAATATTGTCAACATGACGCTTGTAAAACTGCCCGGTTCGGTACCGGAGAATAGAGCAGGGTTCTGCATAAGGAAACTGAACGCCATATTGCTCGAATAAGAAGTGCTTGACGATGGCAAGCTGCCCCAAGATGAGTTGGTTTGCTGATTGGGTCAACTCACGGTTTCCGCCTAGTTGAACCAAATCATTGCTACGGACATCGTTGTCGATGGTTTCCATCAGAATTCCAGCATTCTCAAAATCAGCAGTTTCTGCAATGGTGATGAGGTGTTTGCATATTTGAAAGTCGAGGACATCCTCAAGTAGAAAAATCTCATTGCCTAAGAGTGTGGCGGTATGTTGAGGCATTGGCTTCGGCGGTTTAATTTATTTTCATGAAGGCGTCATCTCAAGGAGATATCAGAAAATACTTTAAAGACTCCACTGACAACATTTCCCTGTGATGGTGTTTGGTCTAGAATAGGTGGTTCATGAAGATATCCTGTGATGCGTTCGCACAGTAGCACCCTATCTATTGGCACATACTGTGATATTGAATGATGCCTCCAGCATCGCAGTGCATTGTCTGAGAGCACCAATCTGCTCTTCATGTTTATCGTAACGAGTCTGCATGATTTATCATTCCCAGATTAGACATCGCTTGAAGCAACCTCTCGACCGTGTTGCGCTAATAACGATGACGATACTGACTATTGTCATTGTGATATTTGTTGCGGTGGGCGATCGCACAGCTCCAAAAGTTCGCGAGTTTAGTTGGCAAGATAAACAAATTGGGGCAGGTGATGAAGCCTTACTTTTGAGCTTCACACGTCCGATGAATGAAGCCTCTGTTGAAGAAAATTTTGCCCTCGAAGCACTGGTGTCTGAGAACGAACGAGAACTCATTCCAGGCCGATTTAGCTGGGCTGGACGGCGCATGGCCTATACTCTCAATGCGCCAGCCCCCTATGGCTACGAATTCGAACTCACCTTAGACTCGGCGTTTGATCGCTTTAGTGACGAGCAACAAGCAAAAACGCTGCTGCGGCCGTTTCGCGGGACGTTTCACACGCGCGATCGCGCATTTCTTTACCTGGGTACGACGGGTAACGAAGAAGGTCGGCTAGTTCTGCACAACCTGACCCAAAAAGAAAAAACAATTCTCACACCAGAAACATTAGTGGTTACGGACTACGAGCCTTATCCAAAGGGCGATCGCGTTTTATTCGCAGCTACGGATAGAGCCTCGCAAGAACAGGGGCTCATTAATCAGCAGCTCTATGTTGTGTCAACCGGAATTGAGATTGCTACACCCGTTTCGATAGGAGGGTATGCTGCAAATTCGATTCCTGCATCATCACCAGCTACTATCCCTGCGACAGGAGATGTACAGCTTGTTCTGGACAGTATTGGTTATCAAAACCTCAAGTTTGATTTGTCTCCCGACGGACAAACGATTGTGATCTATCGAGTCAATCGTCAAAATCCAGCTGACTTTGGGCTATGGGTAGTTCGTGCAGGACAGGATCCTCAGCCCCTACCATCCGAGCCTGGTGGCGACTTTCTGATCACTCCAGATAGTCAAGCCGTTGCCTATTTGCAAGGCGAAGGGATGGCCATTTTTTCTCTGAATCCGGAAACCGAAACAAGTGACAATAAACCCCTGGATTTTTTGCCTCAATATGGCCTTGTACTGAACTTTGCACGGGATGGTTCTGCTGTGGCAACCGTCCAATTCAATGCCGACCCTCTTACCCCAACGCGATCGCTCTATCTGGTCACAAATCGCGGAGAAAATACTGAACTGGTTGAAACAACGGGTTCGATTCTCAAAGCTGAGTTTGACCCGAGTGGGAAATTCTTGTATTGCCTTTTGACTGAGTTATTGCCAGGAGACATCTATGTAGAACAACCCTACCTCTCGGCTATCAACCTAGAAACGCTAGAGCGAACTGATCTTCTTGTGTTGCCTATTCAACGAGATATTCAGATGCATGTTGCTCCTGACGGACTCGGGATTTTGTTTGACCAAATTATCACGGCACAATCGCCGGATGAGTCGTCGGTACTGCGCAGTAATGATGGTCAATCCATTGCGTCTGGGCAACTTTGGTTTTTCCCGATTGTTTTTGGAGAAGATGGTAACCCCATTCAAACCGAACCGAATATTATCTCTGATGAAGGATTACGTCCTCAGTGGTTGCCTTAACGTCCATCCACATCAAGTAGTGCTTACACGACGTGCTCATCAACCCACCGTTTTGCTTGTCGGACAGCTTCTTCCCTCGTAAATGCGAACGAGTCGGCTAAGGCAGAACCGGTCGCATGATCCACCCAGGCTGCATAAATTGGGTTTCCTTGAAAGAGGTCACGCTCGATTTGAATGCGGCACCCTCGATAGTTAAATGAGATTGCAATGCGAGGATAATGGGGTTCTGGAATGATCATGAGGTCGCATTATTTTCTGACAAACATAGCACGGTAGACTGGAGCGCCTTTCTCAAGGGTCATCTCCTCGCGCTCAGTAGAAACCCCTGTGGGATTCTCTGCTAGCCAATGTTCAGTGGTACGGGCAAACGAGGCATTTTCTTGAAATTGTCGACACATGGCGATCGCCAACGCTTCTACATCTGACTGGAGGAACACCGTTGCCTCAGCTGGCATGGCCTTCGCTAAATCAGCGACCAACTCGGGCTGCACGACCCGACGCTTGCGATGACGCTGCTTAAACCATGGATCAGGAAAAAAGATGCTAACTCGTTGCAGTACCCCGTCCGGTAATGAAGGGAACAACGGTGTTAGTGCGCTGTTAGCATTGCAAATCAAGAAATGAAGGTTTCTCAACTCTAGGTCATTTCGTTTTTCGAGGGCCTGATAAACTAGCGGTTCACGAATTTCGATGCCAAGAAAATTCCAATCGGGATATTCCGAAGCCATGTGAAACAAAAATTGCCCATGAGCACAGCCAATATCCAAATGAAGAGGCTGGGTCGGATTCGCATAAACGTCTGGCCAATGCGGTGGGTTAACCGTTCTCTGATGTTTACGACTGAGGGGATTGACATGTTGACGAACACGAACAGCAGACACGGCGATCGCAGGCTCCTAAAACTTAAATATCGTTTCTAGCCTACCGAATTCCATCACCATCAACGACATCTTGTCTACAATTGCGTGCCTGAAAACCAGAATGAATATGTTGTTGAAGAGATCAGGGGCAACCCATTCTGTCTTGCCTAGCAGTGCTGAATACATTGTTAGGCAAGGCATTCAGCAGATCATCCTACCCATTCGTGAACATTGGTGTTCTACTCTCTTGCGCTATACTCGAATCGACTGTGATTTAGGAACGAGTGTTTAGATAAACCATGACCTTGAGTTTTCGGTTTGCGATCGCCAGCGACCTCCACATTGCACTCCCTCATACTGTTCCTCAACACACCACTCGGTTTCATCGGACAGAGCTAAGTATCCCAATTTTTGAGCAAGTACTAGAGCAATTCGCTCAGCTTGATTTGGACTTTTTACTTATTCCTGGTGACTTGACCCAGGACGGTGAACCTGAAAACCATGAATGGCTATCCCAACGCCTTTCTGATTTGCCTTATCCCGTTTATGTCGTTCCTGGAAATCACGATGTGTTGGAACGAGAAGGGGGCGATCGCTCGATAGCGGCTGACATGTTTCCGACATACTACTCGCAATGTGGGTATGGGTATCGGAACGGGGCATCGAAGTCGTTGTACTACGCTTGTAGTCCCATCTCCGATGTGACGCTGATTGGTCTCAACTCTATCTTTTTTGATGATGAAGGCCAGCAACTTCATACAGGCCGCTTAGACAAGGAACAGCTGATATGGCTGGAGGGCGTATTACAAAACCATTCCGGGCAAATGGTGATGGTGATGGTGCATCACAATGTTGTGGAGCATCTACCTGGACAATCCCGTAGCGCCCTGGGACGACGCTACATGCTAGAGAATGCACCGGCATTAATCGCTCTCTTGCAACAATATGGTGTGAGACTAGTGTTCACCGGGCATTTACATGTTCAAGATGTTGCGTCAGTGGCGGCAAATTCAACAATCAATGTATCATCGTCAGTTCGGCAAGAGTTGAGTACAGGCGATCGCCTGTATGACATCACCACAGGCTCACTTGTCACGTATCCTCATCCCTTTCGTATTTTGGAATATCAACAGACAGATACCCATCAAGCGACCCTCTGCTTTGAAACGAAACGTATTTCATCAGCACCGGGATGGGATGATCTACAGGCTTTGTCAAGAGAGTTTATGGCAGAGCAATCAAGTCGTTTTATGATGCGCTTGCTCACGGATCCTCCTCTCAGTATGTCTGAATGCGAAGCGATAGAGTTGTTGCCTCACCTCCGCTACTTTTGGCCAGATATTACGAATGGAGATGCAGCCTTTCACTTCCCACAGTTTCCTCAGGCAGCGCAACTTTTCTTCGAACGCTTTAGTGCGCCTCAGGCTATTGACAACTCCGCAACTCTAGTGATTTAAGCCTAGATTTAGAAATGTATCGTTCACTCGTTGCTGCTAGGCGGAGAAATACCTATGGACTGCAATGGTTTGAGTGACCAGCATATAGGCTACTTCTAAACAAGAC
>JBCCWF010000182.1:0-11648 GCA_039194035.1 Cyanobacteria bacterium P01_E01_bin.6
AGAGGCCATAGAGCTTGAAGCCAAATTTCTGCCGACATCGCTTGATGGCAACTAGCAAGAGTTCTCGGCATTCAAACCGTGTCAGGCGAAATTCACGGTTATTGCAACGTGTGGTGATGTGGTAGCAGTATTGTGATTTCAGTTCACGAGGTTTGCGAGCCATGAGACACCTCTTTGTATCTGGCTCGCAATAGCATCCCATCTCAGAGTCTCTGCCAAACCAAGCAGGACGACGCATCAATCAACTCGCCGCACAGCAGCACAGCAATAAACTCACAATTAAACTGAAAACCCAAAAACCTGGGGAGCGCCCCTTCGGGAGGCTCCCCAGGTTTTGAACGTGAGTTTATTGATGCCTATCTACTTATAGCGCTCCGCTTATAGCGCTCCGCTTATAGCGCTCCGCACGTAGGTTAGGACTGCTATACAAGAAGCTTCATCCTTTACGCAGCATTCTCAATCAGTTGTTTTTCAGCTTCCTCTAGCAGCGTGATGATCTGTTCCCTCGTCACAGTTGGAAACCCATCCAAAAAATCATTGATGGACTCTCCTGCTTTCAGATAATCCAGCAGCGTTTGCACCGGAACTCTCGTCCCCGTGAATACTGGAGTCCCACCCATCACGTCAGGGGATGCACGAACAACTGAAAAGTTCTTGAGCATTGTTCTTTCTCTCCAGGCGCTGCATCTTTAGTTTACCAATCGCATTCCATGAATGTTGGGCAATTGAGCGATATGCGTCGAGGGCGATCGCCCTTGCAATGACAGGAGATGGGGCGATCGCCCATGGTCAACTCCTGCCGTTAAGATCCGGTTGAATGAGTGTCTCCATGTTGCTCTGTCTCCAATCAGCTCAGGGCATACTGGTGAAGGATTATAGACTCAGAGCTTCATGACAAATCGACGATCGACGGTGAACCGTGAACCCTGGTTAGCGGTATTGTTATCAACCCTTCTGCCAGGAATTGGACAACTCTATGCAGGTCAATGGTTTCGGGGTTTCATATTCCTATGCCTGAGTATGACGTTACTCGCCATGGGCACGTGGCTACTCCTAGACCCCAGCACCCTTATTTTGTTTAGCGTCAGCGCCTTCATCGGTTATCTGACTCTGCAACTGGTCAGTCTTTTCGACGCGTACCGTTGTGCAGTAAACACCAGTACGCGCCTCTTCAATGAACAGAGACAGGGAAATAAAGATCCCTGGTTAGCGGTCTTTCTCACGCGAATTGTGCCTGGGCTGGGTCATGCCTATCAAGAGCAATGGGGTGCAGCTGGCACGATATTCTTTGTGGCAGCGCTTATCTTTATTCTGAACGGCGTTGCAAGTCGGCTAAATCTTGCTTTATGGCTCATTATGATCGTGGTCAGTACAGTCCTGACATTTTTTTTCCTCTATCACGTCTATATGACGTCGCCAACTCGTCGCTCCACCTCGAAGCAGTTGATTCTATCCATCTGCCTGCTGTTGTTTGGGTTTCGCCTTCTAACGGCTGGCACGACGTTGTGTCTACAGACATTTGTTGCTGAAACCCATGAAAATCCGGCGAGCAATATGCTGCCAACCCTGCAAGTTGGTGATCAGCTCTTGGTTGACAAACTCGCGTATCACGTTGGCGATATTCACCGGGGTGACATTATTCTTTTTGAACCGAGCAGAGAGCTAATCATGGGTGGCGTTAACGAGTCGTTGATAAAACGGGTCATTGGTCTACCAGGAGAAACGGTTGAAGTTCGGGGTGGAACCGTTTATATCAATGATGAACCGTTAGTAGAAAGCTACATTGCAGAGCCTCCTGCTGATGAATTTCAGAAGGTTGCTGTTTCCTCTGGAGCTTATTTTGTCATGGGGGATAATCGAAATAACAGCTACGACAGTAGGTATTGGGGGTTGCTCCGTCGTTCGTATATTACCGGCAAGGTGACCAAGCGATTATGGCCGCTGAGCCGGATGGGTCTACTCGATTAAGCCGTCCGCCTGTGTCGGCAATGCATGCTTCGCAGCGGCAAGCCAATGCCCTCTTGCTCCGAAGCTCTTGCCGCCTCAACGCTGACATTGACGACAAAAATAGGTCGATCGCCCAGCAAGCTTCAAGCGCTGAATCGGTTGTCCACACACACGACAGGGTTCTCCTTCTCGGCCATAGACCAATGCCATTTGACCATAATTTCCATTCACCCCATGCACATCTCGGAAGTCGCTAAACGTGGTGCCCCCCTCCCCAATGCTGTTTTGCAAAACGGTGATGATGTTTTCATGGAGGGATTCAAATTGTTTCCGCGTGAGGCGATCGCACAGTCGAGTAGGGCGGACGCGGCTCATGAAGAGAGATTCATCCGCATAGATATTCCCGAGTCCTGCGACAATGCGCTGGTCGAGTAGAGCATTTTTGATGGGACGATGCCGACGCTTGAGCGATCGCGTGAGGCACTCCACCGAAAACTCATCGGAGAGTGGTTCTGGGCCAAGGTGAGCGTAGCCGCCCATCACCTCTTCTGGCTGAATGTCTGGAGACACCCACCACAGCTGACCAAAGGTGCGCTGATCGACAAAGCGGAGTTCTCGATGCTGGTCAAAAAACAACCGAATGCGACAGTGCTTTTGCAGCGGCTCGTCTTGGTCGAGCCAGAGGAGCTGGCCTGTCATGCGCAGATGCACGCCTAGCCACCCTCCTGGCAGTGATTCTGGTGGTTCAGATGACTCTGGTGATTCGAATGGGGCCTGGGTGGAGATGGGCTGGGTGGAGATGGGCTGAACAAGCTGAGCGAGGAGATACTTGCCGCGACGATGCCATTGGGCGATCGCGCATCCCTGGAGCCCATTGAGAAATTTTTCTATCGAGTCAGGATAAGCAACAGTGCGGTCTAACAGCACATCTCCCCCCCGAATGGGCTGCATCAAGGTGACTCGATTCAGTCCTCGCCGCACGGTTTCAACTTCTGGCAACTCTGGCACAAGTTACATTCCTTAAGGATTAGAACAGTCGTTACGCCTAGACAAACCAAAGAGGTGCAGCAACGCTACACCTCTTCGATTCAAATCTTAAGGATTCAATCGACAGAGATTACTTAACCTCTTCAACCTCATTCAAGCCGAAGTTGTTGGTGTTGACACCACTAGCAGAACCACTGAAGCCAGTGTAATTTACCTTGTCGAAACGAACAATAACAGGATACTTAATGCCACTTTGGTCAACGGAAGCAACAGTGCCTACGTCTCTATACCAATAGGATTCTTTGCGAAGAATACGAACTTTAGAGCCACGCTTAACCATACGTTTTTCCCTTCAACAATCTATATTGACTGTCCCCTCAGCAGGAACAATTAGGCATGAATGACTTCCAGAGTACTACTTCATCGGGGCTCTACGACCTGTCCAGAGCTTAAGTTTTATTGCGCTTTTTGAACAATTCGATACGCTTGCTCAGCAATAAGGCAAATAGCACCCAAGGTTGCCCCGTTTTCGCGCATCACGTTTTCGCGCATCACATTTTCGCGCATCACGTTTTGTAATGATGGCTCAATTCACGATGCTGACAATTGCGTTGGGGTAATGAATGTATGAAGATAGGCCTGTGGCGGGATTCTGGAGCGCTAAGCGCCTCAGAATCCCGCCTTAAAATACAGGCCGAGGTGCATGGAATATGATTGTTATTCCAAAGGAGATTCTCAATGTCCGAATTGGTTCAAGCTGTTCTCGATAACATGCAGGAACGCGTCGATCTACGGAAGTTTATGAGTGAACTCCGTCACCGAGAGCCACGGTATCTCTTGCGCAATGATATTGTGAGCGCATTTTCAGAATATTGTGAAAACAACCATAAGCCTGACTCATTCGTTTTACGATCGGATTTAGGTCTCCTCATTGCCTGTACCCAAGAGATGATCCTAGATCGTGAAAGCATCATCATGATCATTCGACCCAAAATTGGAACAGAGGAAATTTATCGAGTTCCTGAAGATTTGAATGTTGAAGAATTAACCGTTGAAGAACTATTTGACCTGCGCGATCGCTTTGTGAATCGATTTCATCCTGATGAAGGAGATGTTCTAGAAATCGATTTTCATCCGTTTTATGACTATTCTCCACGGATTCGAGATCCGAAAAATATTGGCAAAGGAGTTGAATTTTTAAACCGATTTCTCTCCAGTAAACTCTTTCAAGATCCATCCCAGTGGCTACAGTCCCTTTATTTATTTCTAAAGCTTCATCGACACAATGGCACTCAGCTGCTTATTAATGAGCGGATTCAATCTCAACAAGAGTTGTCAAACCAGGTCAAGAAAGCACTGACCTTTGTCAGTCGCTTACCCGAGGACGAACCCTATAATCGATTTCGCTTTGAGCTTCAGGCGCTTGGGTTTGAGCCAGGATGGGGCAACACGGCCACTCGGGTACGCGACACGCTTGATATGCTCGACCAATTGATTGATTCTCCTGATCACCAAGTCCTTGAAGCGTTCATTTCTCGGATTCCGATGGTGTTCAAGGTCATCTTGGTTTCGATTCACGGATGGTTCGGACAGGAGGGCGTTTTAGGACGGCCAGACACAGGCGGGCAGGTTGTGTATGTGCTCGACCAAGCCCGCAGCATTGAGCAGCAGTTGCAAGAAGAAATTACCTTAGCCGGACTCGACATTCAATCGGCACACCCCAAAGTCATGATCCTCAGTCGCTTAATTCCCAATAGCGACGGCACCCTCTGCAATCAGCGTCTTGAGAAGGTGCACGGGACTCATAATGCATGGATTCTTCGAGTTCCATTTCGGGAATTTAATCCCAATGTGACGCAAAATTGGGTCTCTCGGTTTGAAATCTGGCCCTATCTCGAACCATTTGCGATTGATTCCGAGAAGGAGCTATTGGCTGAGTTTCAAGGGAAGCCCGATCTCATTATTGGAAATTATTCAGATGGTAATTTGGTTGCCTTCTTGTTAGCTCGGCGGCTCAAAATCACCCAGTGTAATGTGGCTCATGCCCTAGAAAAATCCAAATATCTCTTCAGTAATCTCTATTGGCAAGATTTGGAAAACCAGTATCATTTCTCACTCCAGTTCACGGCTGATTTGATTGCGATGAATGCAGCCAACTTCGTGATCAGCAGCACTTACCAAGAAATTGCTGGGACGAGCGACAGTGTGGGGCAATACGAATCGTATCGACGATTTACCATGCCTGAGCTATATCACGTGGTCAGCGGGACTGATTTGTTTAGTCCCAAGTTCAATGTGGTTCCCCCCGGTGTAAACGAACATGTCTACTTTCCCTATACCCGAACGGAAGAGCGGTTGCTCAATGATCGGGTGCGGTTGGATGAGATGCTGTTTACCCTGGATGATGCCTCCATCATTTACGGAACATTAGATGATCCGACAAAACGCCCGCTGTTTTCGATGGCAAGACTGGATCGCATCAAGAATTTGACGGGTCTTGCGGAATGTTTTGGAAAAAGTGCAGCGTTGCAAGAGCACTGCAACCTGATTCTGGTGGCGGGAAAGCTTCGCACAGAAGAATCGGGCGATCGCGAAGAAATCAGCGAAATTGAGCGTTTGTACCACATCATCGATGAGTATCAGCTGCATGGAAAGGTTCGTTGGCTAGGAGTGCGACTGGCGAAGGCTGATTCTGGTGAGGTGTATCGAGTCATTGCGGATCGACAGGGAATTTTCGTTCAACCAGCCCTATTTGAAGCCTTTGGCTTAACGATTCTAGAAGCGATGATTTCGGGTTTGCCCACGTTTAGCACCCGCTTTGGTGGCCCCCTTGAGATTATTCAAGATAAATACAATGGCTACTACATCAACCCCACACACCACGAAGAAATGGCAAACACCATTCTCGATTTTCTGGCGAAATGTGAGCAGCAGCCAGGACTGTGGAAAGCGATTTCTGATCGGTCGGTTGAGCGAGTATATAGCACCTATACCTGGAAAATTCACTCAGCGAAGCTGATGACCTTGGCCAAGATCTACGGTTTCTGGAATTACACCTCGAAGGAGAACCGGGAAGACATGCTGCGATATATCGAGATGCTGTTCCATCTGCTCTATAAGCCGATGGCAAAAAGCCTGCTTGGGAAGCATCTGGGGTAGTGAGGTGACATCACGAGTTGGCACAGTTCACTGCAAAGAATGCAAAGACATGAGTGATTGAGGTGTGCTCAGCGCACCTCAATCACTCATGTCTTTGCCGTGAACTCGACTTTTATAGCGCTCCGCGCTTAAATTGAACCAATATTTTTGTGGAAAGCCGCGCGGAGCGCGGCTTTCCACAAAAATACATGTCCTAACCTACGTGCGGACTGCTATAACGTCACACATTGAAGCGGAAGAGCATGACATCGCCTTCTTTAACGACGTATTCTTTGCCTTCACTCCTAACCAGTCCTTTTTCTTTTGCTGCGGTCATAGAACCATTGGACACTAAGTCATCGTAAGCCACGGTTTCTGCACGAATGAAGCCGCGCTCAAAGTCGGTGTGGATGACGCCTGCGGCTTGGGGGGCAACCATCCCTGCACGAATTGTCCAGGCGCGAGTTTCTTTGGGGCCAGTGGTGAAGTATGTTTGCAGTCCAAGGAGGCTGTATGTCGCCCGAATCAGCGTTTTGAGTCCTCCTTCTTCGACCCCAAGAGATTCGAGGAAATCAGCTCGCTCGTCTTCCGCTAACTCGATGAGTTCGGATTCGACTTGGGCAGAGATAATGATGACTTCCGCATCTTCTTTCGCCGCGACGCCCCGCACTTTCTCGACCCATGCATTGCCGGTGGCTAAATCATCTTCAGAAACGTTGGTGGCATAGATAATTGGTTTTCTGGTGAGGAGACCCAGCTGCTTGATCAGGAGTTCTTCGTCTTCGCTGAGGTCAACTTGTCGCGCAGAGATGCCGTCGTTCAAAATGGGCAGAAATCGTTCCAACAGAGCCATTTCTGTCTGGGCTTCTTTGCTGGTTTTTGCTTGTTTGCGAATCCGATCGATACGACGCTCAATTTGGGCCAAATCAGACAAGGCTAATTCTAGATTGATGATCTCAATGTCGCGGACGGGATCAATGGAGCCTGACACATGGATAATGTCATCATCTTCAAAACATCGAACGACATGGACAATGGCATCGACTTCTCGGATGTTTGATAGAAACTGGTTGCCTAGTCCTTCGCCTTGACTTGCCCCCTTAACGAGTCCTGCAATATCGACAAACTCCATGCGGGCTGGAACAATTTGCTCAGAGGTGGAGATATCTGAAAGCACCTGGAGTCGTTGATCCGGGACTGCCACGATTCCAACATTTGGTTCGATAGTACAAAACGGGAAGTTGGCAGCGGTTGCCTTTGCATTGGCAACAACGGCGTTGAATAGCGTTGACTTTCCAACATTTGGGAGTCCAACGATTCCAGCTCTCAGCATGAGTCCTCTTTGTATGGCGAATGGTCAAGGGAGAGTGACGCCGTGCATCACTTCATTAGCGAATGTTTTGTCACAGCCTATAAGTTGTCACAGTCTATAAGTCTTGTCACAGTCTATAAGTATAGAGTGCAGACTGTTGGATTTTCTCACTCTGCTTGCCAGGTATTTGCAGACAATCATCATCAGGCAGTCGTTTCAGGTTTCATCTAGGACAGAGCATGCCCAATCATCCTCGAAAACGTTTTGGTCAACATTGGCTCCGGAGTGATGCTGTGCTACAGCAGATTGTTGATGCTGCTGATCTCAAATCAGGCGATCGCCTGTTGGAAATAGGCCCAGGGAAAGGAGTCCTCACTCGTCAGCTGAGTGAGCGATCCGCATCGGTCTTAGCGGTTGAGGTCGATCGGGATCTCTGCACCTATCTACGTCAGGAATTTCAATCGATGTCCAACATTCTCTTGATTGAAGGAGACATTCTTTCCCTTAATTTAGAGCACCTTCATTCAGGAGGAAATGAATCAGACACTGGAGGTGAGCAGTGGCTGAATAAGGTGGTTGCCAATATTCCCTATTACATCACGGGACCGATTTTAGAAAAGTTGTTGGGGGCGATCGCCCATCCAAATCCGCGCCCATTTGAATCGATTGTGTTACTCACCCAAAAAGAAGTGGCCGAACGAGTATGTGCTGAGGCAACCTCAAAAGCGTTTGGGGCATTGTCGGTGCGTGTGCAATATTTGGCTGAGTGTGAATATGTCTGTACGGTTCCATCCAAGGCATTTTTTCCAGCACCAAAGGTGGAGTCTGCGGTGATTAAACTGACTCCCCGGTCTTTCGACCCTCAGGCGATCGCCCCCGCAGCGCTAGAGACGTTGGTAAAGGTTGGATTCAGCATGAAGCGAAAAATGCTGCGAAATAACTTAAAGAGTTTGGTAGAGCGCGATCGCCTTTTGTCAGCGTTTGACACCCTTGGCATCAACCATGAAGCACGGGCAGAAGAAGTGAGCACTCGGAAGTGGGTGAAGCTCAGCAATTATCTTAGTCAAAGACTTGCCGAAAAAGAAGCCAGTCAAGAGGCCTAGGTGTCGAGATGGGTGCCTAGAGCACTGAGGTTGAGGACATGTCCAGCCGTGACCAAATAGGTGGTGTCGGCGATCGCCCCAACATGCCGCGTCAGAGTGCCGAGGCGATCGCGAAACAATCGACCGGCAGGATAAGCCGGAACGACGCCCCATCCAGTTTCTTCGGCCACGACAATGAGAGTACAGCGGGAATGGGCGATCGCATCTAACAAACCTTGCTGTTGCTGTGCCCATTGATCCTCATTTGCATCAAGACCGTTGGCTAGCCAGGTGCCGAGGGAATCGATCAGCAAGCACTCCATTTCTCCTGCGGTCTGAATGGTAGAGGGTAGATCAGTCGGGACATGACAGGTTTTCCAGGAGGGGGGGCGACGTTGACGATGGCGTTCAACCCGTTCAGCCCACTCGCGATCGCTTGAGTCTAGGATGGATGTGGCGACATAGGTGACGATGTGTCCACCGTGTTCATAGCCAGCAGCCAAGCGCTCAGCCCATTCACTTTTCCCCGATCGGCTAGGGCCAGTGACCAGTACAGTAGAGGGAGTAGAAGACATGATGGGGATGTATCACAACGGAACTAGAAGGCATCCATCAGGGGGTCATGGTGGTGCGCCCCTAAGCTGGATATGATATTAACTCGCAATTCCCACAACTCAAATATTGGATAAACCCCACCCTGCCTCGGGGACATGGGCTTGTATGTTAAGGCAGGATTCTTTCCGGCTTACGTGATCAGCCGGGACGTTCGGATTTATAGACAGGTGAGACATCAATGACGACTGACAACGAGCAGACACGGAACCAAGATATTCAGAAGGAGATTCGTGCTGGTCGATCGTTTTCATTGGCCGAGGCGATTGGTAGAGAGGGCGGTGATTTTCTGAAAGGGCATTCTCCGATTCCCAGACTCGTCCAAGCCCGAACAGCCATGAAAGTATTTTTGACGCGACATCTGGCTGACGCATCGGGTGCGCTCCATGCGATTTTATTGACGTGGATTCAGGGGGACGAGGCCATGGTGAGTCGTCATATTGAGCAACCTCTGATGGCTCTTGCTGAAATGATCGAACCGATTATCAACAATCCCCCCATGCTCTATGAATTTGTTCGTCAAGTGGATGTGAAATGGGGCGAGATGAATGGCGAACGCCCACATTTTCAGCAACCCGGACAGCCTGCTCATCCTGATGATGAATATACTCATGAATCGGTGCATCAGACGCTGACCTACTTTTTGCAAGTGTTAAGGCATTCCATCGCACGTCAGAATAGCCATCGCACTTCAGAATAAATAGAGGGCGATCGATAATCTCGATCGCCCTCTATTTGCTTTTTGACATTGTAAATTCAAGAAACCGACTATCGAATCGTCACCGCGGCGATCGCGGCAGCTGCGGTTTGCTCATCAGGCACGTCACCAGAACCAACGGCTGTCGCCACTTCAATACCAAACTGTTCGAAAATAACGACTGGGTCACTACCTGGAATCATATTGATCCGCTTGACTAACACTTCCCCATTAGACAGCAACTGTCCTTCTCGAACATAGCGCCCATGGGGCTCGTTTGGAGCATCCACAATGGCGTATGGAACGTTCCCTAACTGAATGACACCTGTAACGGCGATCGCCCGTGCAAGCTCAGGCACAGGCATTGGAGCCGGAAGTGGCTCGAACGGAACAAGGTCGGGAATAGGAGCCAGCTCACCAGGGCCAAGCGGTTGTCCAGGCTGCTGATCATCAGGAGGTGGAATATTAACCACTGGGGCTGTTGGTAACAGCTGGAATGGATCTGCACGTTCAGCATCCACCTGTGCAGCTCGAACGTTCGGATCTGTATATGGAATTAAGTCCAGAGGCAAAATACCTTCTGGGCCATCAGTTCCAGCGACCAGTGGATCCGTTCCATCCCCGATGACAGGAGCATTTGCGTCAGTTGGCTGGGTTGATTCATCAGGAACTACTTCGGGTGGATTTTCAAGCGTTTCTGGGGTTACGGGTTCTGTCGCAACATCCGGCAATAGCGGCGGTTCCCCTCCCGGAAGCAAGCTCCGAAAGAAGTTACAGCCACTAACCCCAAAAGCAATAAGGGCGATCGCAATATATCTGGAGGGTTGGCGCATCCCTAGTTCCTCAACAACCTAACGTTACATGGAGAACAACTGACCATCAAAGTTATGATGAGGCTCATGTCTAAATCATGTATTTCCCATACTTTAAGCGAAGACCAGGAAAAATCGCATCTTTTTATCGGTCTTCGCTGCTAAATACAGACACATGATATCGATTAAGCCACGTTATTCAGTAGCCTAGCGACTGGTATGGCCGCGAATCATGGCAGCGAAAATGGGAATAATTGAGTTCGATTGGAATCATCAACTGTTCCTGTCAGTGTTTGGATTTCACCTCGAACAAGAAGCCGAATTTCAAAGCTAATGGGGCCAGCCCCTTGGCATCGAGAAAAGAGGTTGACCTCGACTTGATAGTCACCTTGTGGAGCTTCTGATGGTGGCCAAAAGATATTCTCAATAGGAGAAGTGGTTGTCCCGCCACAACCAGCATTGGCGTCTACATCGAGCTGACCTCTAGATGGAACCGATGTGTTGAAATACGCAACCGTATCGCCGAATGGATCCGTTACAGCTAAGTCAAGGTCGTCCGTTGTGGTCCACCGCAACGTTACCTGAATATCTCCCGTGCCTAATTCAGGGGTGTTCGTTGTTGCAAATGGGTCTGGCGAAGGACATATCTCGGATAAATCCTGGATTTGTCCAATCCCATCCACCATGAAACACCCTTGTCTTTCTTGGGAGAAAGCTGGGCGATCGCCCTTCATCAACATCGGAACAATGGCGGCAGATAACAGCAGTGTTAGTCGAAATAGCCTTTTCATGAGGATAGTTAGGAAGTATAACGATTCAGGCTTACAGCTCAAGACTGTTGGAGATTTGCGTATTCAATGAGAATAACTAACGTAATCATTCCCTAAAATTGATCATTGAACAGCATTAAGCTACAAAAGTTTTCTCAAAAGTAATTCAGATTCTAAATGATTTGTTCCCTCACGTAATGATTAGAAACATGGGGAAACTAAATTCTGAGTGCATGACGCTGTTGCGCTATCGAGGCATCAGAAGCCGCGAGTAAAAAGCGAGCATACGGG
>JBCCWF010000183.1:0-11637 GCA_039194035.1 Cyanobacteria bacterium P01_E01_bin.6
AAGGAGCCAGGTGCTCATATTTCTTTTTGATAATTGCTTCTGTTGCTCCACTCAGCATACTCATCCCTGCAAGCTCTTACTCTTTTCAGGATAGAGTCAGAATCAAAAAATGTTCAAGTTATTTTTGCATGCTCCCTTAGCAGTGTAGACTATAATCCAAATGAAAACTGGAATATCAACATCAAGGAATTCCTACGTAACATTCAAATTCCTGAAGTTCAACGTCCTGTTCAAACAATTCTTACTGTAGAATCTTACGTCCTATCCGACTCATTATCAGCTCACACGAACGACATCAAAGTATTGACCCTTAGCCCAAACCAGCAGATTTTGGCCAGCGGCAGTGATGATACTCAGGTCATTCTCTGGGATATGGTTAATCAGCAAATAAAGTTTTTGCTGAACGGGCATAATAACTCAGTCAATGCTTTGGCGTTCACTCCAAATAATCGATACATCGCAAGTGCCGGGGATGATCTGTATATCAAGATTTGGAATACCGAGACCGGAGCAGAGGTGGAAATCCTGACCGGACATACCCAATCAGTCAACGATCTCATCTTTACGTCAGATGGAGAACGGTTGATTAGCGCCAGTGCTGACGCAACGATTAGAGTTTTGAATTGGCGATCAGGCGAAGAGGTGATGACGCTCAGTGGCCATGAGGGATTTGTGAATGCGATCGCCCTCAGCCCAGACGAAAGAACATTAGTGAGCGGGACAACTGATAACACGATTCGTCTATGGGATTTATCCACTGGAGAAGAAATAGGTCTATTGGTAGGGCATACATCATTTGTGAATGATGTTGTCATTAGTCCTGATGGACAGTGGGTTGCAAGTGCTGGCGCTGATGGCACGATCAAGATCTGGAACCTGAGCACACAACGCGAAGTTCACACGCTTAATAATCACGAAAGCTACGTTAATGCATTGCTGTTTAGTCCCGATAATCGTTTGCTTCTTAGTAGTAGCGCTGATCAAACAATCAAGATATGGCAGGTGAGGACAGGTGCGATGGAGCTATCCATTCCTTGGGTAGGTACGTTTATTGATGCGATCGCCGTGAAATTTGAGGGACCAACCTGGCAAATTATTGCTGGGGGAAAAGGAAGTCACGATATTCAGGTATGGCAGCTTCGACGCAGCAATTCTCAGTATGAAAATGATTCTCGCGGTTAAAGCTGTGTTGAAGGCCAAAATCATCATTTTGTTGTCCTAAAATCGCCTCTCTCCGCACGTTTTTCACCTCAAAGTGGCTTGAGAATTCAAAATGAGAATTGCTGGCTTCGACGTTAAAAATTCAAAAGGGTTACTTTTTTTGTGCGTAAATATTAGTTTCAGTCTTTAACCCGCTTCACTGCAGAAAACTATCACTTTTCCTAGATCTTCACACCCATTAACAACCAATGTGATCGCATTGGTTAGATCAGTAAATTTTATTGTTGCAATGGCGATCGCATTTCCCATAGCAGCGAATTGAAGTGTTGCATTGCTCACTTCAATTGCTTCATCGCTCAACGAAATTCTTAGATCAATTACCACGTATTCAATAACGGCGGCATTCAATATTGTAATGGCGATCGCCATTCATGGGTTGGCCATTCCAAGTTGCTCTACTGGCGGGTGCTATCAGCACTAATCCAGTTTAGCTATCAAGAAAACTACGTACTTACATAAAGTTTCAAGTCGTATTTATTACTAATTTTTAATGAAAATACGCATCCCAACTCCAGCATCTCCTGGCTATGTTGAAACCGTACATACGCTTTACGAGGAACCAACACTATGGCCCTTAGAACACGCGGCTCCGCCGCCTTAGAGAAAGCTCAACGTCGTTCCGCACTGCTCAAATCCATTGATGACAACTTGGACTTGGGTCATGGATTAACGGTTGAAGCCTATGACCAGTACATTGCTGAAACTCGTGCAGCCTTAGACGCGCACAATACCCTCCTGTCTGAAATTGAAGAATCCCGCAAAACCCTGACTCAGATGGATCGGACTCTTTCGGAGTTTTCAGGACGCATGTTGATAGGCGTTGCCACTCGATATGGCAAACGGAGCATCGAGTATGCAAAGGCAGGCGGTTCCTACTCCACACGCAGAACCCAGTCATCGGGACAACCCACTGTCGAACCATTTCCCACCATACTGGAAGCATCTGCATGACACCGCACCCGTCTTATTCGACGGATTCAAAACACGATTGCCCTTCTCCTGAGGGGCGATCGTGTTTTTAGCTTATTTACAACCTGATAGGACGTGACTCGCAGTAAACTTAGAACTCAATCGTCTCTGGCCTACCATGATGCTAACGACGACATCTTTTCGAGTTCTTGACAATTGTTATTTACGCTAAGTAAGGGTCTTGCAAAAAAATAAAATCCCTGTGCCGCCTGCAGCGCAGCGGGCAGTACAGGGTTTGAAAGGTTACGTTGAATGATGGCTAGCTACTGACACATCAATCGAATCAGCAAAGGTCATGAAATTCAGCTAATTCCCAGAGCTTATCCTAATGAGGTAAAAATAATATTGCGCTAGCTGTAACGATGAATAAGATGACGCTGCTAGCCATCAATAATGCTAATGCCGTTTGATACACTCTCGGTGCATTGAAGGCAACAGGCGGCATGTATGAAAAAAGTCCCATTTGCTTCAGTTTAGTTAAGTGCGAGGCTCCATATCGAGCTGTGTGTGATATTGTCGGTTCTCCAAGAGACTGCTGAGGCAAAATTCGACGACGTTGAAATGGAACGACGGTATCTCCAAAGGTGTTTAAATATTCTTCGCTCGACAATACATCGTTGATAAACCCATTGAGTCCTTTGGTTGCCAGCACAATTGACCACGAGAAGACTTCGCGATCGCCATAGACTTGACGCCCGAGTAGTCGCTGGATACAAAGTTCAACAAATCGATAGTTATTGTTCACGTCGTAGAGATTGCGGCGAAATACATCAGATGTGACCAAGCCTGCAATGAATTCGCGCACTGTAATTTGACCAGCTCTAAGCTGAGATTCAAGGAACCGCTGACGGTTATAGTCCAACATTTGCTGTTCATTAAAAATTTGGCGATAGGCCGCCCAGATGAGTTCATCCATCTCTGACCCTGTCCGCAAATCTTCACTGCTGTAAGAACGAGGATATTCCTCGCTAGGAACCTCATAGCCATTGACCCGTTGATTTTGGCTAGACACACCGTAGGCGAGTGCTGGAATTGTCATAATTTCTCTGTATCGAAGGGATAATGTTGAGTGTAATGAGACGAAAGGCTTGCCTTTTAAGGCGGGATTCTAGGGTGCTCCGCGCCCTAGAATCCCGTTAAATTCTTCCTGACTTATTGGGATAAGCCCGAAAAACCGACATGAGAATAAAAAAGAGCCTGTGGGAGGAGAACCATTCGGTAACCACAGGCTCAACTTTGGTCATCCGTTCTTGTCTTGACCCAAACCGTTTTCTCAGACGACACACGACTTGGCAAAGTTTATAGAGGAACCAGAGTTTGGCACGCGTTGCGCGCCCCAACTCCTCATTTCTTCGTTGCAATGTTGAGACGTTTGCCAAGTCATGATGACATCTGAGAGATAAATAAAGAGCCTGTTGAGGAGATCGCAGGTGATCACAGACTCATCCTTGGGATGTCCGTGTCCCAAACCTTTTATGACAGCACGTGTGAACGAGCAATTTCAGCGATGATGAATGCGGCAAAAATCGCACCACCCACTCCGCCAACAAAGAACCCGCTTGTAAACAAACTCCACTGCTTCCGGGATTGCAAATTTCCTGGTAATTCGCCCACAGCCTTGCGTCCAGCCTGAAAGACCGCAACACCATAGAGAGACAACCCCATGGAAAGAATCACAATCAAACCACAGGTTGACGCAAGTCCTGCCAACAGTGCACCGTCACTGTTGCGTAATGGTCCCAGCTTCAAGAATGGTCCCAATAAGAAATAGCCATGCGCCATTCCAATTTCTAACCCTCGATTAATCGAGGATAATCCGGATCGATAGATTGGTAAGTTTCTCAACCATCCAATGCTGGAATTACTGTTGCTAATCGGTGTGGATAAGCTACCCAACTGCACATCGCCGCGATAGGGCTGGATAATCCCTGAGTTTTGATGCGAGGCCGTTTGGAACTGGATATCGCCATAGACGGCATTTGTCATGAATTCCATGTCTCGGAAATTAAATCCTGATGCCTTTGCTCGTGCGCGAGATCCATGCCAAATATGCCCCACAAGCAATATCCCGGCAAACACAAGATGAAACAATGCCAACCAGGTTCTCGGTGTAATCATTCCCAGTTCTGTCGTCGTTGTGCCAACGGGACCATAAAACACGCTGGGATAAACGGTGTCATTGACGGACACAAAATAAGCTGCAAACAGTCCCATATAGGCGATCGCCGCTTGACTATAGGACAAATAAGCTTCACCCGAAAACGCTAACACCTGCTTTACCCAACCGAAAGGCTGAGACACGATGTGCCAAATGCCTCCAGTGATGCAGATGATGCCGATCCAAATGTGCCCCCCCACAACGTCTTCTAACACAGAAACACCCGCCATTCCTTGAGGATTCCAGTGACCGTGATCAATGCCCAGGACGTACCCGAAAATGGTCAACGGATTGAGAGTTGGATCGATAATCATGCGTACGTTGGCGATCGCTGGATCATATAGTCCACCAAACTGAGTGGCTTTCAAGACCAACAGCAATGCCCCCATCCCTAGGAGGACTAAATGACTCCCAAGAATCGTCGTCATTTTGTTGCCGTCACTCCAGTCATAGCCAAAGGACTGTTCATCCAACAGTTCTGGACCAAGAATCGCATGATACAGTCCTCCAGCACCGAGCACAGCCGAACTGACCAGATGCATCACGCCAATCGCAAAGTAAGGGTACAGGTTGACGATTTTTCCACCTTCTCCAACCCCCCAACCCAGCGTCGCAAGATGCGGGAGCAAAATCAACCCTTGTTCAGCCATCGGCTGAGCTTTATCATAGCGAAAAAGCTCAAACAGAGTCATTGCTCCAGCCCAGAGCACAATCAACCCCGCATGGGCAATATGAGCACCCAGCAATTTACCCGATAGATTTACAAAACGGAAATTACCCGTCCACCAAGACGTTACATCTCCATCTTCCATTGCTGGAGAACGTTCGAAAAAGCCAAGAGGCCGTGAGATTTTTTTGAATGTTGGCGATGCTGTCATCTTAACTTACCTGTCCTCGAATCGACTGAATCATACGGCCCTCTTTGAAGCTATATCCAGCCGCACGGAGGGCATGGAAAAGGTGTCCTTGCAAAAAGAAGAAACCGAGCCAGAAATGAGTATTGGCTAACCACACCCGTGACGTAAGCTCTCCATCTGGGCTGAAGAAGTAGGGAAACCTGTCAAACCCCAGTCCAAGTGCAGGCCCAAAAAATTCCGGAGGGAACACTGTCGTATTCACGGATACAAAGAGCGTAGCGACAAACGCCATCAGACTAACGGCTCCAATGCTGTATGACAGATAAGCTTCTCCTGTCCAAACAAACAACTTCTTTGCCCAATTAAAAGGCGATGATTTAATATGCCATGCTCCACCAACCAACAAGATCACAGCCATGTAGATATGACCGCCCACTACATCTTCTAGAGAATCAACGCTGGCAAGCCAAAAATGCCCTTGAGTCCCGACTAAATATCCAAAGATGACCGATGGGTCGAAGGTCGGAGTCGTCACGAGTCTCACTTGCTGCAGAGCTGGATCATAAAGTCCGCCCACAGCCATCGCCTTTGCAACCAATAGGAGACATCCTAAGCCGAGCAGCCCAAGATGGATGCCTAAAATCGTTGTCATTTTATCTGCATCATTCCAGCGGTAGCCAAAAAAGGAGAATTTGTCATCCAATTTCTCAATCCCAAACAAGGAGTGAAATAAACCTCCAGCCCCTAAAAATGCAGAACTAATCAGATGCAGTGCACCAACGACAAAGTATGGATAGGTAGATACAATGACTCCTCCATCAGTCACTCCAATGCCCAGTCGTGCCAAATTGGGTAATAAGATAAGCCCTTGCTCATACATAGGTTGGGTTAGATCACATCGGGACACTTCAAATAGGGTAATAGCTCCAGCCCAAAAGACAATGAGTCCGGCATGGGCGACGTGAGCACCCAGAAGTTTTCCTGACAATTCAACCAGTCGAGCATTTCCGGCTCGAAAGGGAATCGATTCTAAGGATTGAACAGTTGTTGTCATAATAGTTGCTCCGAATAGGTCAGCCGTCCGATATCAAATCTGCAAAGCAAAATCAGGTTAAACGTCACTAAGCTTTACCCGTGATTTGAGGAGAAAGGGGAACACGGTCGGGGGAGGTTCCTTCCGCGAGGAAATCGAATAATGATTGATAAACAATGCCGCGCTTCACTCGCCATCGAGCCCGAAATGCGTGCCAAACATGCCCCAGTAATGCCACGAATCCAAGAACGATGTGGGCATTTGCCAGAAACGTACGAGCCGAGACTGTATTAAACCCGACAGGGCCATAAAACACGCTGGGGTAAGCTAACTCGTTAACGGAAACAAAGCATGAGGCACTCCATCCCATGAGAGCGAGGGCACTCAAACTGTAGGACAAGTAGGCTTCACCTGACCAGATAAGTTGCTCATTTGCCCACTTGAAGGGACGCGTGACAATGTGCCAGAGTCCTCCTGAAATGCATAAGAGCCCCACCCAAATATGCCCACCGACCAGATCTTCTAGATTAGACACGCTGGCTATCCCCGTGATGGTCCACGTGCCATGATTGAATCCAAGCAAATATCCAAAAATAGTTAGCGGATCAAGGGTCGGATTTGAGACAAGTCGGATGTTGGCGATCGCTGGATCATAGAGCCCACCAAATCGTGTCGCCTTCAACACCAGCAACAACGCACCCATACCAAGCAATAAAAGATGAAGTCCCAAAATTGTGGTCATTTTATTGCCATCGCTCCAGCAATAACCAAACGACCGCTCATCAAGCTGCTCTGGGCCGAGAGCTGCGTGATAAAGCCCGCCAGCACCTAACACGGCAGCACTGACAAGATGTATCATGCCAATTGCGAAATAAGGATATGTATTCACAACCTGTCCTCCATCTGCAACACCAATGCCAAGTGTTGCCAAGTGAGGTAACAAAATCAGTCCCTGGTCATACATCGGCAGTGACGGGTTAAATTGAGAAATCTCAAATAAGGTCATGGCGCCTGCCCAAAACACAATGAGTCCGGCATGGGCCACATGGGCTCCTAATAGTCGTCCTGATAGGTTAATCAAGCGAGTATTACCCGCTAACCATGGGATATCTGTCTGCATTGAATCGGAATCATCCATTGTCAAACCCATTGCTTGCAGCATGGGCTTCAGTAGTGTTGTCATGATCCTAAGGGTCTTTCAACAGTAAGGTATTCCAGCAATAATATATTTCAACAAACGCTGCTATCGCTCTCGCCATATTGGTTAGGATGATTTATGTGGGTGCGAAAGCCCACACAAACCATCCGTGCCCTACCTAATGTCTCTACAGCTATCTTTCTGATGTGAGACAAGGATACTTATTTTTCCTAACGCGAGTTGATACATCTTTATCCACAAATTTGACCCAGCAAAAGAAGATGAAACGGATTAGTTTCTAAGGAAGTAGTCACAATGAACTGTAAAATCCATTGGCAGCGCTGATGAAATATGCCCTGATAGAGGTCAGCTTTATTTCAGAGCTTTATTAGAAAAGTAGGGATGATGAAGACATACAGTTGTAAGAAAAGGGAGGAAATGCCTTCTCTTATCTACACTGAGCTGAGATAAGCTCACAGTCATAAGATTCCCTACTGAAACTTTTGTTTTTAGGCGATCGCATCCATGGTCAACAACCCGGCAGACACTGCGAGGACAATAAGCATCGCAAATCCAGCCAAAGATGCAGACATACGGTCATAGGCAAGGATCTCGCCGTTGCGTGTCCTTGAACGCAACGCATGCCACGTGTGTCCGCCCAAAAACAAGACACCCAACATCAATTGAACGATGACAAACGCGAGGCGATCTCCTCCGTAAAGTGCCGTTGGATACACTGTCGTGTTGAAGGCAACAAAGTAAGCTGAACAAAAGGCAGCTAGTGAAACCCCGACTAGGCTATAAGAAAGGATGGCATCGCCCGAAAACGCCACTCGCTTGGTGACCCACTCAAACGGCTCAACCATAATATGCCACACCCCACCGACAATGAGTAAGACACTAAGCAGAAGGTGTCCACCCACGACGTCCTCTAATGTGCTCACACTTGCCATACCCAGAGGTGTCCAGTGACCATGATTAAGTCCGACCACATATCCAACGATCGTTAGAGGATCAATATTAGGGGCTGTGACCACCCGAACATTCTCAATGACAGGATCATATAAACCACCAAACACCATGGCCTTCAGCACAAATAAAGCGGCCCCAAATCCAAGCATGATTAAATGTTGACCAAGGATGAAGCCAAGTTGTTTTGGGTTACTCCAATCATAGTGAAACCGGGGCGATCGCCCATCTCCTTGATTAAGAACGGCGGGGCCACTAAGGACGTGAAACAATCCGCCTGCCCCTAGCACTGCCGATGCCGCAAGATGCAACATCGCAATCACAAAGAAAGGATAGGAATCAACAATAGCGCCTCCAGCCCCGACACCCCAGCCCAACCGAGCAAGGTTAGGCAACAAAAGAAACCCTTGCTCAGACAATGACACGTTCATGTCGAGTCGAGTGAGTTCGAGAAGGGTAATGGACCCGGCCCAAAACATAATCAAGCCAGCATGGGAAACATGGGCACCCAGCAATCGACCGGACAGATCAATGAGCCGCGCATTTCCTGCCCACCAAGGATAGTTTCGAGACTCTGTAGAAAAAACAGATACCGTCATGGCGATTACCTCTTATTCTCCAGCTGATTGAGCAACAGCGTTAGCCGTCGGTTGAGCCACAGTCTTACCCGATTGAGGAACATTTATGTTGTCCATCGATGTCATAATCTGATTGAAATCAAACCCCATGGCGCGGAGTGCATGCCAAAGATGTCCTTGCAAAAAGAAGAAGGCAAGGAAGAAATGTGCATTGGCCAACCAACACCGCGATGTATGAATGCCATCGGGCAATACAGCAGTATCTGCAAAATAAGGTGAGACTCCTAGTTTTAGGGTCAGCGTCTCTCCGTAAAATTCGACAGGATAGGCCAACGTATTCACCGCACAAAAATAGGCGGCAACAAAGCCAGCAAGTGCAATACCTCCCAAGGCATAGGACAGGAGCGCTTCACCCGAGAAAATCAATAGGTTCTTCGCCCAGCTCATTGGAGGAACTAAAATGTGCCAGATGCCGCCACCAATAAGCAATGCACCGACAAAAACATGTCCACCCACCAAATCCTCAAGACTGCTAACAGAAGCAAAATGAGTCTGATAGCCATAAATTGTTAGCGGATTAAGGGTTGGCTCAGTGACAAGACGAACGGCACCAATCGCAGGGTCGTACAATCCACCAAATTTTGTTGCCTTTAAGACGAGCAACAACGCGCCTGCACCTAAAAACAATAAATGATGCCCCAAGATGAAGCCCAACTTGTTTGGGTCATTCCACTCAAAATGAAATTTAGTCGCTCGACCACTCGCATTGCTCAAGTCTCGCTTTCCCTTGAACGCATGAAATAGGGCTCCCGCACCTAACACGGCAGACGCAATGAGATGGATAGCTCCGACAACAAAGTAGGGATAGGCATCAACAATCTCACCACCACTACCGACACCCCATCCAAGCGTTGCAAGATGGGGCAAGAGAATGAGCCCCTGATTGCTCATGGGCAACGACGGATCAAACTTAGAAAGCTCGAAAAATGTAAATGCTCCAGCCCAGAAAACAATGAGCGCAGCTTGAGCAACATGGGCAGAAATAAACAAGCCTGAATAGTTGGAAAATCGGGCATTCCCAGCCCACCAATCATATTTCACGCCAGGATTACCATATGCTTGCATTGGACATCTCCTAATCTAGCCATAAGAACAAATTTTTAAAGCCTCGCAGATCTCAGGTGCCGACATTCTCATGAATTAGTCCGACTATCCTCACCGATTCATCGTGAAGTATTGCTTCAGCGTGAGCCTAGAAAAAACTCCACACCTTGCCTCACCCTTAACCTATTCAAGACAAATGACATTAAATTTCAATAGACTCGTAAGCCATCTGAGCCTAGAAAATTCTCAAATGAGATTTGATGTCATTAAAGTGCATTATGCGATCGCCATTGAGAATTAATTGCATCTTAGAAATATTTTGTTACATCTCTTGTGTCGAGGCTGACATCATCTCACTCGCACCAGAAATATGCTGAAAAGCGATGCTGGGAGGTGAATTTGGCGATCGCAAAAATATATAATCTCAACGAGGCTTCCATTGGCAGATCCACTGTTGTCATGTAACTCGGTTCAATTTATTGGAATTCTTTATCAATAAATGGATTAAATGGATTGAAACCCGATATGAAAGTTGTGATGGACACGTGACATGAATTTATTGAGGATAACTTTCAACAAGCTGAATTCTGACGTATGCTTAACTCAGCAGAGTTTCATCTATGCAGACGACTATTGTTCTATCTCGATATCATCACGCGATGTCAGCATACTCCCTTGAACTGCTCAGAGAAGAGCTAAACAAACGTGGCTTCAGGTTAACCAATCAACGCCAAGAGATTCTCGAAATCTTCCAAGCAGTTCCTCAGGGACGGCATCTCAGTGCAGAAGAGTTGCATGCTGTTCTCAAAAAGAATGGCTCGCGAGTCAGTCTATCGACGGTATATCGAACGCTGCATGTGATGACCTACATGGGAATTTTGCGTGAGTTAGAACTGGCTGAAGGCCACAAGCATTATGAATTGAACCTCCCCAATCCTGGACAGCATCATCATCTTGTCTGTGTACACTGCAATCGCACATTGGAATTTGAGAATACATTTGTCACGCAAATTGGCATGAAACAGGCTCAAGTATCGGGTTACCACTTACTCGATTGCCAACTGACTATTTTTGGAGTGTGTCCAGAGGCCGTCAAAGCAGGCTGGGGAGAAACGTTATCAAAAGATTGGTCATGCGAACGTTCTATCCAGGAAGAACAGAGCTTGTGATGAAAACAGGTCAAACAATCAAGTCATTCCATCGCTGTGACCATATTGATTAGGACGTATTGGTGAAGATGTTGCACACTCTCCACAAACACGTCTATCTCTTAATTGGCATGGTTCTCGCCATAGGTTTTGCAGCCGATCATCATGAATCTGAATGTTAGAGTGCGGAGTGCTTCATTCCAATTTTTCAATCAGTAGCTAGCCATCATTAAACGTAACTTTCTAAATCATGTGTCGCCTGCTGCGCGGACGACACATGATTTGGGATTTTGGCCAGGTACCCAACACATTTACGAGGATGTGTAAATGAAATTCAGACCAGTACCTAGATGTCATTAAACGCTTCAACCCATCAGAGACAGATGATTGAAGGCGATAGTCTACGCCTCAACTCGGCTTATAACTGACTTTAGCGGGCTTCTGGGGTGCTCCACGCCCCAG
>JBCCWF010000184.1:0-11635 GCA_039194035.1 Cyanobacteria bacterium P01_E01_bin.6
CAATGTTTACCGAGGACCCAGGGTGTGGGGCGCGCGTGGCGCGCCCCAAACCTGGTTCCTCTTTGTAATTGCGAGAAGTTTGCCAAGTCACGTACCATACCGATAACCACTAGGCAAAATCGTCTTAGAGGTCAAGGTAGCATCACTTAATTCTGCATCTTTTGAGCGAGACAAGTTGCAAGCATCCAAATTTGTTCCAGAAAAGTCTGCGCCGCGCAGATTTGCATGCTTCAAGTTAGCGTTACTGAGGTCTGCCTCATGAAAGCTAGATGCCTTTAGATCCGCCATTTGGAGATCTGCTCCTACCAACACAGCTTTTTCAAAATTAGCAGCACAACATTGACTACAAAGCATCGTTACCTCCTGCAAGTTGGCACCACTCAGATTTGCAGACTGCAACCTGATGCTGGTCATCTCAGCATTCCGAAGATTAACACGTTCCAGATTTGCCCTTCCAAAATTTGCATAGGCCAAATAGGCATGGCTAAGGTCGCTGCCACTCAGGTCAACATCTTGGAAATCACACCCAAATAAATCAACCTCTCTTAAATCAAGTCCTCTGAACTCTCGTCGTCCCTGCTCATATTCAGATACCAATGCTTCAACACTAATCTTTTTCATTCAACGCTTAACCTAGACCGCAAGCAAAACAATCCACGATTGCGAGCATCTGATCGGCAGCAGCAATGAGCCTAAATACCTATCAGCACATAAAAGTTTACATACCAGCTTCTGTTCTTTGCGCTGTTTTAAGCTTTATTTCAAAATTGAGCGTTGCACGACATACGTTTCTTCAATAGTGTGCTTGTGCAGTCGTAATGCAACGAACGTTTTGTTTGTCACAAGTTCAAGGTTTCTTGATCCATTCGATATGTCCCATAAGCAACGGGGAATAATAAGGTGGCACCCCACCAACCGAAATCAGGTTGTAAGTAGCTAAGCATCATTAAAACCAAAACCCCAAATACTGTGCCGCCCGCTGAGCGGGCGGCACAGTATTTGGAAGGTTACGTTTATTGATGCTTAGCTACTTATGAGTAGATAGGCATCAATAAACTCACTTTAAAAACCTTAGCAGCGTCCCTCAGGGGCCCTCCTCAGGTTTTTGGTTTGCAGTTTAATAACGCCAAGCTATTTAGCTGGTTAGAACATGGCACGTATGATTTGGTCGCTCATCAACTAGCCCACCATCAACTCAAACGATGGACGGGAAGTACCTAGACGTAATGAAAAGCAAAATCTAAAATCCTGTATCGCCTGCTGTGAGAACAATACAGGAATTGGAAGAATACATTTAATGATGGCTAGCTACTGATCAATCAATGGACAGATCATGATTCAAGCAATCGGCTTATCGATACGTTAATACTGTCAACTTATCGACAGATTCAGAATACTCAACACCAACAATCCTGATAAGCCACCTTACGGATTGCAAATTTTTTGGCCTACATGATTGGGGTTATCTCTATCACACAATAAACAGAGGCAAGGTTCTGGCAAACCAATCAGATATGCCTCAGATAGAAAATGAATCACCATTTTTAGAGTGTAAAAGCACAAAAGCATGAACCATGTCGACAAATTGCGCAAACAATATGAATCGGGACAACGCAACTTCTCCAAAATTGACTTACCCCGCGCCGATTTGATTAAGGTTGACCTGAGCAATATCATCTTGAACCGTGCCGATATTCGCTGGGCCAATTTAAGTGGTTCTAATTTGAGCAATAGCTTCTTATGTCGCGCTGACTTGTCAAACTCTAAGCTCATCGGAACTGACTTTTCGTCAGCAGATTTAAGTGGTGCTGATCTTTCTGAAGCAGATCTCAGCTGGGCTAACTTAACTGGAGCTAATCTGAGTCGATGTAACTTACAAAATGCAAATCTGAAACAGGCCAATTTAGGTTTTGTTGAACTGTCTGGAGCCAATTTAAGCAATGCCATTCTACGCAACATCAATTTGACAGGAGCGCATCTAAACCGCACAAACTTAACGAATGCCAAGTTAATGCATGCTAATTTGTCTGGAGCCAATCTAAATAAAGCAGACCTCAGTCACTGCAAACTCTATGATGCAGACTTGTCGCAAGCCATTTTGCAAGGCGTTAACCTGTCAGAAGCCAACATGCGTGGAGCAAATTTAAATGGAGCCATTTTACGAGACGTCAATTTCAGTGAGATGACACTGTCTGAACTTCAGCGTCAAACGATTTCTCTGACTAGTAAAATTGATCTCAATCTAGCCGACCTCAGTGGAGCTGATTTGTCAGGGGCAAATCTTGAAGGGGCCGATTTACGTTTTGCTGCACTCAGAGGGGCCGATCTATCACACATTAACTTGAAGGGTGCAAGCCTGGTCGACGTATATTTGCAGGGTGCAAACCTGAAACGAGCAAACCTCAGCAGTAGCATTCTAAGCCAGGTTTATTTTCGAGAAACGATTATGCCTGACGGTTCAGTCCGAAACTGATAAATAGCTAGCCATCATTACATATACCCTTCCAAATCCTGTGTTACCCGAGCAGCATGCAGCACAGGATTTGGAACTTTGGTTTAATTACGTCCAAGTCCTTAATGAGGCCATCTTTTTGCTGGTATTGCATGACAGGATATATTTCAAATAATGGCGTTTCATTACGAAATCCATCTCAGGCGATCGCCATTTGCAAGTTTGTGAAAAAGTGTAAGTTCAGAATTGCTTCATTGCAATGAGTACTTGTCCGGTGGCTGAGCCGGACTTTTTTGTGTCTTCACAAAACACCATCAATCCTTGGCTCTCTAAATGATTACTGGTTCAACAACGAAATTTGCTCGGTGAAGTACTCAACTCGGAAATCAAGTTCCTCGGCGATCGCCAATCCTTGACGGTAAGCGGCCAGTGCTCGATTGGTTGCCCCACGGCTCTGGTGGATTTGGGCAATTTGATCGTAGGCATCCATGCGTCCGTAATAGTCATAGGACTGTTGCCCCACATCAATTACAAGCTGATAGACCACCAACGCATCGTCAGGACGGCCCTCGTCCATATAAAGATCGGCGAGGTTTTCCAGCGCCTCTCTTGCATACCCGTAATACTGAACGGATCGGGCAATGGCAAACGTTTCTTGATAGGTGGGTGCCGCTAAGTCTGGACGATCCAGTTCTCGATAATCATCGGCGATCGCCAATTTGAGGGCTGGAATCTCGGTCAATTGCTGACGCCCCTCAAAAATCGCAATCAGTTCTTGGCGCACGGCGATCGCCTCGGAGGGAACGTTACCTTCGTCGTAAATGAACGCCAGTTGACGGAGCGCGTCAATTTCAGACACCTTATCGCCCTTAGCCCGAACAAACGCTAGTAACTCCTGATACGCAGCCGCTGCACGGGGATAGTCGAACCATGCAAGATGCAGATCACCCAAAGCTCGTAGAGCTTTCTCTTCGGTTACTTGGTCACCATCTAACCGAGCCTGCACCAAAATTTGGTCATACAGCGCAACAGCAAAATTGCGAGCGCGCACATTTTGATATGCTTCGGCGATCGACAACAACAACTCATAGTCAACCGGAGGCTGAGCTTGAACCTGTTGTTCAATTTCAAGCAAGCGATCAGTAATAAGGCGCGCCTCTGTCGTTTGACTTTCGTTCCAAGCAACCGCACCCACTCGACTCAGAGCAGCCACCTCTTCTCGTACTCCCAACGCACGCCGTAGCCGTAGTTCACGAAACCAAATATCAAAGGCACCTATGATGTTGCCTTCGTTAAATTCAGTCTCTCCTTGGAGCGCTAGCTCATTGAGAGCAGCGTTAAGGACTGTACGCTCTTGGTCGCTGAGAGGACGATCCAACACCATCTGAGGCAACAACGGATCCGTTTCATCAAAAATTAAGGGATTGGGAGGAAATTCACTCTCCTGTGCCTGTGCAGGCGACAGCAGACCCATTCCACCAGACAAGGCGATCGCCAGTGCCACAGTAACGCCCATTGCCCAATCAGTCTTATGCTTCATGCGTCTCAGCATCCAACTCCTTAATCGTGAACCACAACACAATGCCCTAACCATTGTTCTTGAAGACATCGCAATTAATCAATGCTAACTGCGCTAACTGCACTAGATAAGTAAATAGCCATAAACGTACCTTCCCAAATCTTGGGCTGCTCGAACAGCGGGCAGTCCAGGATTTTGAGCGTTGGTTTTAATGATGCCCAAGTACTGATATCCAAAACTGCTAATGACCTGCCTTCTATCTTCTTACATCTCCAACGCGTTTCCGTGTTCTTTTGTTCCAGTTTATCGATGTCAGTTGATCCATTTAGCATCATCCTGCCCCGCCATCCTTTTCAAACCATGAATGACGACTAAGTAGCTTGGCGTCATTAAACTAAAAACCCAAAAACCTGGGGAGTGCTCCGGAGGGGCACGGTTTTTAAAGTGAGTTTATTGATGCCTATCTACTTAATGACGGCTTGTTTATCAAAAAGATGGTTACCCACCATTATCTTTAGGTTATGATGGCGCAAGGTCATTTGTACTATATCAATTCAAGCGCCTCGACAACTTTCCAAAACCCATGTTGTAAGACAACCTACACGACCATGGTCAAAGTATTGCATCTCTCGGATATTCACCTCGGCAGCGGATTTTCTCATGGTTACATCAATCCAGAAACAGGTTTAAATAGCCGATTCGAAGACTTTGTTCTTGCGCTAGAACGCTGCGTCGATCGAGCCTTGGAAGAAAGCGTTGACGTGGTGTTATTCGGTGGCGATGCCTTTCCCACCGCTACTCCTCCTCCGTATGCTCAGGATGCGTTTGCAAAACAATTTCGTCGCCTTGTGGATGCTCATATTCCGACGGTGATGTTAGTTGGTAATCACGATCAGTTTGCTCAAGGCCAAGGAGGCGCAAGTCTGTGCATCTATCGGACATTGGGGGTGCCCAACGTGATCGTGGGCGATCGCCTCACAACGCACCGTATCAACACACAACATGGCGACATCCAAGTCATTACCTTACCTTGGCTCAATCATTCCACTCTGTTGACTCGGCCAGAAACAGATGGACGATCAATGGCAGAAATCAACGAATTCCTCTTGAGCCGATTGCGCACTGCACTAGAAGGAGAGATTCGACAGCTTGATGACACACTGCCAACAATCTTGCTGGCTCATCTCATGGTTGATACCGCTCAATTTGGAGCTGAGAAATTTTTGGCTGTCGGCAAAGGGGTTACCGTACCAATGGCTTTGTTATGCCGTCCCTGTTTCGACTACGTGGCGTTGGGACATATCCATCGTCACCAAGTTCTCTGCCAGGAACCCCCAGTTGTCTACCCAGGAAGCATTGAACGCGTTGACTTTAGTGAAGAGTCAGAAGAGAAAGGATACATTTTGGCGGATGTCAATCGGGGTTCTGCATCAATTCAATTTTGCCCACTTCCCGCTCGTCCATTTCGCACGATTCGCGTTGATCTTTCAACAGAAGAAACCCCACATGACGTTCTTTGTCGGACAATTCATGAGGTCATCGTTAAAGATGCTGTCGTTCGGTTAATCTACTACATTCGCCCTGATCAGCTAGAAAGCATTCACCACACTGAAATCCATCAGGCATTGGAAGAAGCCCACACCTATACCACCCATCCTGAACTAGTCAGCCAGCTCGCCCACCCACGCTTACCAGAACTGGGATTAGGGCAAGATATCTCTCCCATCGACGCGCTCAAAACATATATGGAACATCAAACCAATCTTCAAGACTTTGCTAAAGATTTGCTTGGCGCAGCAGAAGTATTACTAACTCAAAACACTGATGATTTTTCTGCGGCCCTGGTCATAATGGAAAGGGAAGAACCAAGCACGGCTTCAGCGGTTTATGAAGAACCAGCACGGTACTGCAAAACAGAAAGCGAACCATCCATTAACCAGCTGCGATTGATATAGCACATTTTTCTCCGAACATTACTCACCAGCCTCAAAATTCTCGAACGCAATAGCAATAAACACCGTTATGAGAGCAATCCTTGAAGATGACATTGTGCTAATTCACAAAGAAGATGTTCCGTCCTATAAGAAGAGTGGCTCTGTCGTCAGAAATACTTACTTTTGGGCACTCCGGGCGATCGCTGGGCGCGCCTATCGCGATCAAGCTTGGGAATATGAATCAGAAGTTTGGATTGCACTCCAGCGCATCTTAATGTCATTTACAGAATCAGGCTACTTGGGATTACATGAGACCCTACTCCAATTTCCATTTGATACGCCGATTCCACAGGTGCTGCGTGGAGTGTCGACATGGGATGAAATATCGCAAACTCAAGACATCATCGCGTAAGGCGAAAGGCCCTCAGGGAAACATTCTTAGGGGATGGAACACAGCTAAAGGTGCAATGTTATGACTCAACGATACGGATCACCAGTGACTCAGAAAATCCCAGATTGCCATGCTCTAAGACGACGCTTCGTCAGAAACTGTGATTTCAATCACATTCTGATTTGACCACTGTCACACGGAGATCATCGAGAAGTCACTGCAAAATCTTGTCTCAGGCCTGATTATCTTTATTATCAAAGGTGCTCTAGTAAATTTTCAATATATTCCAATGTGACAGTTCACTGATTGCCCCAAAGGGGGATGTCTTCTCTTTAAGTCTTATTTATTCTTATTCTTATGGAAAGCAGTGTAATCTCATTAGTCACTTCACTATTGACCTGAGCCCTTTGAACCGCTGGCCGTCATTCCCCAATTCAGCCATCAACGTGAGTAGGAAGATTAAAGTTATGGAAAGGAAATTGATTGCACTGTTCAGCATTCGTCGTAAGCTCTGGCATCACCTGTCTTCACCCTTCGCAAGTCTTGTGCTGGCACTTAGCTTAGCGGTTTCGAGCATCCCTCATCTTGAGGCAAGTGCAGCGGAACTTCTTCCTACTCATAAGCAAATTCATGTGACCAGTGATGCTAATGCGAAAGGAACGCCACGAGATTCTGTCTCGACATTTCCTTCCAACGGAACGTATCTTTACGGGCAGAGTCCTGAAGCTAACCAAGTTGGGCATTCTTATGCGGTTATTGAAGTAAATGGTGACAATGCGGTTGGAGCATTTTACATGCCGTCGTCATCGTTCGATTGTTTCTACGGTGAAGTCGGCTCAAATCATCTGGATCTGACGGTTGTTAATAGTTATGAGCAGGCTGCCTATAACTATCTCTTACCAATGACTGACAATGAGCCAATTGCTTCAGCGGATGGTGTTGCGGTCAGTACTCCACAGTTAGTTGGATATCATCAAATTTCAACATTGAGTGATGCAGATCACCAAATTCTAGCCACGTGCCGTGCTAATCACTCGAATAATATCTAAATTTGGTTTTGGTTTAAACCTAATCTACGCTCAATGAATTAGCTTGATGTTGATGTCGATGCGCTGTTTCCCTAAAGGAAGCAGCGCATCTTCGTATGTTTTGATGCGATCGCCGATTTAGCATAGACACACGACTTGGCAACAATGAGACTGCGTAAAACTCAATACCAATACCTGTAAAGACTTTGTTCCCATAGTGTTCTGAAACTCTAGCTTCTCTTAAGATCGTGCACTGCTCAGGCATCTTGTGAATTCGCTATGGTGAATAGGGAAACCTCTAGACACTAGGAATCTCTAAACACTAGGAAATAGAGGGGATATGCAGCAGCACCCTTAGTACAATTCAACATCGAACACTGTTACGCTATGCGCGATTTCTTCAAGTATGTTTTTGCCAGCATGGTTGGGCTGGTTCTCTTCACGACGTTGGGCATTGGTGCTGTTGTCGTGTTCTTTGCCTCACTCGTTTCCCTAACGTCTCAGGCTCCCGAATCCGAGGTGGAACAAGATTCTATCCTTGTGGTGGATCTTTCCGTTGAAATCACGGATTCTCAACCTATCTCAACGGCAGGTGCAGTACTTGGCGAAGCCATTTCAGGAAACTCGTCTCCTGAAACCATCGCGCTCCATAACGTGCTGAAATCGATTCGCAACGCTGCAACAGACGATCGCATTGTCGGAATCTATCTCACCAACAACGTTCAATCCTCAGGGCTGGGGTCAGGCTTTGCAACCCTCAAAGAAGTGCGTACCGCGTTGCTGGAATTCAAGGAATCAGAGAAGCCTATCCTTGCCTATGAAACGGCATGGAACGAGCGAGACTATTACATCACGTCTGTCGCCGATACCCTGATAATCAATCCGAATGGACTACTCGAAATCAACGGGTTTAAATCTGAAGCACTCTTCTTTGGAGAAGCGCTCGATCGGTTTGGCGTGGGTGTTTCTGCCATTCGTGCAGGGCAATATAAATCGGCAGTAGAACCGTTTCTGAGCAATGAGCGCAGCCCAGAAGAACGAGAACAAACTCGCCAACTCCTAGATGATTTGTGGGGAGAGTTTGTGACATCAACATCGAGTGATCAGGGATTGACCCCTGGGGAACTCCAACAAATTGCGGATAGCCAAGGGTTGATGCTCCCTGACGATGCTCTATCCAAGGATCTCATTGATGAGATCGCTTATTTTGACGAGGTTTTGGAAAAACTTCGAGAACTTACGGGAGAAACTGACTCAGATGATATCGATGAGTCATTTCAGCACATTACCCTATCCAGTTATTCGGATGAGGTCATCGACGATACCCCATTCGACTTTTCAAGCAACGAGCAGGTTGCAGTGGTCTATGCCGAAGGTAATATCGTTGATGGAGAAGGAGGCTTAGGGCAGATTGGAGGCGATCGCTTTGCCCGCATTATTCGAGAACTCCGTACCGACGAAGACGTCAAAGCCATTGTTTTGCGAGTGAACAGCCCTGGTGGTAGTGCGTCAGCGTCAGATATCATTGCCCATGAAGTTGATCTGGCAAGTGACGTCAAACCTGTGGTTGTTTCCATGGGTAGTCTCGCCGCGTCTGGCGGATATCTGATTTCAACCTACAGCGATCAGATTTTTGCGTCACCAAATACCATTACTGGGTCCATTGGTGTCTTTGGACTATTCCCCAACTTTCAGGAACTTGCGAATAAGAACGGCATCACCTGGGATGTGGTGAAGACAGGGGAATATGCTGATATTGGCAGCATTTCTCGTCCTCCGACTGAAGAAGAAGTGGCGATCGCCCAACAGTTCGTTGATAAGGTGTACGATGATTTCCTCGACAGCGTTTCATCATCACGCCCCTTGACTCGTCAAGAGCTCGAAGAGGTGGCTCAAGGGAGAGTTTGGTCAGGGCAGCAAGCACTGAGCATTGGATTGGTGGATGACATGGGTGGACTAGAGCAAGCCATTAACGCTGCTGCAGAAAGGGCTGAGTTAGATAGCTGGGATGTCGTGGAATATCCCCAAGTGAAAAGCTTTGAAGAACAGATTGTTGAACAATTCCTCAGTGACTATCAAGAGCATCTTGCTCAGTCACCAAATCCTCTGACGAACTACATGCATCGGGTTCGATTTGAGTTTGAGACGTTGCGATCGCTTAATGATCCACGAGGCACTTACAGTCGTATGCCCGTCAACTACTGGATTGACTAAACGCCATATTATTGAGGTACTCTGAGGCTTTATAAATTCGCTCTGCCCTGTTGCAAATAGGTACAATGCATCAGAGATAACGGTTCAACACCATGACCAAAAACATATTCAAGCAATATTGGTGGTTTTTTTTAATCGGTGTCTTGGTTCTAAGTGGCGTTACAGCCAGGTTGCTTACCTTTGTTATAAATTCTACATCTCGATCGGATGAAGATATTGTAGCGTCCATCTACATCCCGGATCGTCATATGGTGAGCGATTTATATTTTGTGACGCTAGAAGGAATAGAGCTGGAGTATGAACAAACGAAGAACGCGTCACTCGAAGTTCAGCCAGTATTAAAAGACACCCTCGCACAGGGCTTTAACCTTGCCACAGCAGGTGAATATGATGCCGCATTGGAGCGTTTCAAGGAAATTGAAGGCAGGCTTAGACTACCCTCAGAACGAAATAATCTTGGTGTTCTCTATGTGATCACTGGGGACTATGAAAAAGCTCAGGAAGCCTATCAATCTGTCTTTGAGCTAGATCCAAATTATGAGGGAACCTATTTCAATATTGGCCTGTTGTTGGAGTCTCAACGCAGATTAGAGGAAGCAGTTCGTTATTTTGAACGATCGACTCTTGAAGCAAGTCGAGAGAGATTGAATACAATTCAAGCAGAACTCCAAAAAACGTCTCATGATCGAGAACTAGAACCAAATGAAAATGCAGGACAAGCCACATCGATTGCACTGACTGTTGGTGTTAATGGAGTCATTGAAGATGAGGATGACCAAGATTTCTATGTATTCGAAACTCCGGAAACATCCCGCGATATTGTGCATATTCAATTTGAAAACAATACACCTCAGATGGATGTCACATTACGATTCCTGAATGCTAACAAAAATTACTTTGGTAGTATTCAAACTGAGATAGATGGGCAAAATCTGGATTATTCTTTTTCTGGTCTACCTGGTGAAGCGTATTACGTACAAGTATTCACAAATGCATTGTTTTTGAGTCAGATTGGAAATTATACCCTCACTGTTACGCCAACACAGGGGTACGATCAATATGAGTCAAATGAAACCATCTTCAGCTCGTCACTCATTCCCATCAATGAGAGGATTGACGCTGGAATTCTGGATGAAGATGATCAGGATTTTTATTATTTTCAAGCTCCTGAAGATGTTGAGAATGTGCGCATTCGAGTTGAGAATCGCTCGACTACTCTATGGCCAATGCTTACCCTTTATGATGAGGGCAAAAATCTGATTGCAGAGCTAAGGGCGGCCAATGCAGAAGCAGATATTGAGACTGTTTTTCCTGCTGAATCCAACTCAGAGTATTTCATCCATATTTCGGGTTCCAATTCCCGAATGGCTGGAGAGTATGCGTTGACCATAACGACTGAGGAATGATCACTTCAGTGATTATGATTTCAATGCCAATCGTTATTGGGTTCACTTCACTGATTAGGTAGGCGTCTCACGCGGATCTTCTGACTCTGAGTGGAGCGTGGTTCCGGGAGTTAGATACATAAACTTTGCCCCACTGGGTGCCGCAGGCTTATGCCAAATCCCTTTAGGTACAACAAAGGTTGAGCCTGATGATGCAACAAAATGCTCAGGTGTCTCCCCTCTGAGCAATGTAATTTCGAACTCGCCATCGAGGATATAAAAGAACTCGTCCGTATCTGGATGCATCTCCCAAACTGGAGAAATGCCTGTGATGCTGCATGCTCCAACGTTACTGCCGTTGAACGGTACCACATCCAAAAAGGAGCCTTCAGGGTTAGACGCCAGTTCAGTGAATACGTTCCTAATATCCATGGATGACCTCATCAGTCTTCATACAACAGTTTTATCAACTTGACTCATCCGACTTACGATGACGACCAACCCTAACGAGTCCGCTGACCAAGATAACGCAACGCGTCGATGCTTTCATGCTTGATCAGTTGCCAATCAACAGTGTCACGGACATCTCTATTCCGTACAACATGATACCAATTTGTATATATCGCTAACCATCATTAAACGTATCCTTCTAAATCCTTTGCCGCCCGCTATGCGCGCAGCAAAGGATTTGGAATTTTGCTTCTTATTACGC
>JBCCWF010000185.1:0-11553 GCA_039194035.1 Cyanobacteria bacterium P01_E01_bin.6
GAGAGGCGGTTATTCTCGGCTTCTAACTTCTTGTTTAGCTCTTCGATTTCCTGATTTGCTAAAGCAAGTCTAGAAACGTAAATCTTTTCTTGATCTCGAAGCTTTTTATTTTCAAGGCATGCATCTATTTTTGCGCGCAGCAGCGTGAAACTAAAGGGTTTTGGCAAATAATCTTCTGCCCCCATCTCAATACATTTTGTAATGCTCTCAATTTCAGCCAGCGACGATATCATGATCACAGGGATATGTTGCCATCGTCCCTTCTTAAGTCGATCCAACACTTGATACCCATTAAGTCCAGGCATGACAATATCTAGCAGAATGAGGTCGAAGTTATCCTCGGAAACTGCTTGAAGAGCATCTTCACCAGACTCAGCTAAGCTAACTGAATATCTTTCCCGTTCAAGTTGCCGATAGAGCAACTCTTGGTTACTGCGATTATTATCAACAATTAGAATCTTGAAATCTTCAGCTCTTACACACTTACCGTGTGAGTGGGATTTGATCTCATTGAGGGACTTTTCTACATCAAATAGACTTGCTCTGTTGCCAGACCAATTTTTGTCTAACTCTTTTCCGATCAGTTTGCTAACTTGACGATCTTCGATAGGAGATGAATAGCTTTTCAGCCACACCATATTTTCACCAAGAAGCAACCTTAAATTAGAAGCTGCCCGTAGGATCTTTTCAACGTCACTCGTATTAATAGGTACATCACTGCATGCCAATATTTCACTGGCTTTTAGCTCGATGAAATTGATCTTCGGAACCGTCAGTTGTTCTAGCAACGATCTGACTTCTGTAATGTTACAGAAACGGTTTCCTTCATTTAGGATATTAGAACTAAGTGTGTCGGATATTATTGCTTGAATATCTTTACCAGTCCTCAGAATATCTGATGGAATTATGTAAAACTTATGAGTCTCTGAGAACCTATTGTCTTCTTCTATCTCTTCAAGAATGAGATCGCTATATCCTTGAATGATATTTAGAGGTCCATATAGTTCATGGCGCCAGTACGCCAGTAGGGAGGTCGTGATTTCTACCTTATCAAGCATGATTTACTCCTCTGACCTCGTTAGATTTAGCCTGATAAATTGTAGATGCGGATAAATTGAAAACATGATAATTTCTGGTTCTTTATTGTCAAATTAAATCGCTATAAAAATTTAAGCCGGGCTAGTTTACTACTAAATATATTGAAGGAGATGGAAAACAAAACAACTCAATTAATAAAGTGAAGCCGTTGTATATACTCTCTTTAATCCTTATGCAGATCGTTTTTGAAAGATAACTCATTTGAATCAAATTTAAATGACTCTATTGAATAAATGATTGAATTCATGCATTGCTATTGCTGTTCCTGTTTTGTTTGGATAATGAAACTTAAGTTGAAACATTCTAAGTATTCCTTTGATCGATATTGAACATCAATTAGCATAGGCGATATAATTTAAGAAATAATATGAATCAGGAAGAAGTACTCATTTCTTAAACTGCTTGTACCTACCCTAGTAAGGTTTTAATCTTTCCAAGCAATCGCATAAATTCAATAGGCTTTGTGTCGTATTCATCACACCCAGCTGCTAAAGCTTCTTCCCGATCTCCCGACATAGCATGAGCTGTTAACGCAATCACCGGAATCATTTTGGTATGAATATCTGCCTTCAGCTGACGAGTCGCTTCCCACCCATCCATGACAGGCAAACTCATATCCATCAGAATTAAGTCAGGTGAATCTGACTTTGACTTCTCTAAGCCTTCAACACCATCAGTTGCAAGAAGAACGTCATAGCCCTTACGTACCAACCGCCGTGATAGCATATCTCGATTCATTTCGTTGTCTTCAACTAAAAGTATCTTAGTCATGATTTTTATCCTCAATGATGAATTACGTTGAGCATTTGTGGCTTTCAGCGTTCACTAATTATCTGAAAACTTAGACATCTATTTTGCAACAGGAAAATCTTCCGACTCTCGTAAGATTTTTTGCTGAGAGCGGTCATCTATCATACTAAGTGCTTTCGAAAGTAAATTAGTCACTTCACTCAACAAAGTCGAGCGCTTGTAAGCGCCTTTCTGAAAGATTTTCTGCACTCGGCTGTTAAGGAACTCTCGCTCTTCCCGCGTCAATTCTTTAGCTGTCATGACAATTACTGGAACTGACTGCCAGTTTGGATGTTTTTGCAGCTCATGAATAAACTCAAAACCATCCATATTTTTCATCATTAGATCCAGAATAATAGCCCCTGGTTTTGTTGATTTCATCAACGCTAGAGCTTGTGAACCATCAGAAGCTTCCAGAGTTTTGACATCATCCATTTCCAACTGTCGTTTTAGCATTTCACGAGTTGTTGAATCATCTTCTACAACAAGTAAAACCGATGGCGACTTCTTGACTTTGTACTTCTCAATCACCTGGACGAGCTGCTGGCGGTTAATGGGTTTGAGCAGGTATTCATCGGCTCCCAAGGCATATCCGAGACTCTTATTGTCTTCCATTGACAGCATGATGACCGGAATATGTGAGATCTCCGGGTTCGCCTTTAACTGACTCAAAACTTCCCAGCCATCCATTCCAGGCATCATCACATCTAGCGTAATAGCATCGGGTTTCAGAGCTTGAGCAATTCGGCAACCATCTTCACCATTCGTTGCGGTGACTATATCAAATCCGTGACTACTCAAAGACCTTTCAAGAATGTCATGCACGAGGGGATCGTCATCAATCACTAAAATTACGGGTTTACGTGAGATGATAGCTTTATCATTTTCTTTGCCATTCACTTCCCCTTTTGATGGAGTGCTCTGAACTTTTACTTCAGCAGGCAAATGGATAGTGAACGTACTTCCCTGATTAATCTGACTCTCTACAGTAATATTTCCTCCCATCATTTGGCAAAACTGCTTCGTGATGGCTAGCCCTAGACCAGTGCCACCATACTTCCGAGTCGTTGAGGCATCTGCTTGACTAAACGCTTTAAATAGCTTTTCCATCTGTTCTGATGTCATGCCAATACCGCTATCGCTGACCTCAAAACTCAACCAAGGTAGTCCATCCTTGTTATAGCGATTGACAGATAAAGTTATAGTCCCTTGCTCGGTGAACTTAGAAGCATTGCTAAGTAAATTCAGCAGCGACTGGCGAACTTTTGTGAGATCCGCTTTCATACTGCCGACCATATCGGGGCACTTAGCGATCAGCTGGTTTGACTTGTTACTAATCAAAGGTGAAACGGTTGCTTCAATTTCTTGAATTAGTTGGCCAATTGCGAATTCCTCTAAAAACAGTTCCATGCGACCAGCTTCAATCTTTGAAAGGTCTAAGATATCGTTAATGAGGTTGAGGAGGTGCTTGCCGGCACCATGAATCTTTTTCAGATCTTGGCTGAAGATGTCGTCATCTAATTCTTCAGCTTCTTCTTGGAGCATCTCGCTATAACCAATGATGGCATTCATCGGTGTGCGCAATTCATGACTCATATTTGCTAAGAAATCGCTTTTCGCTTTGCTAGCTGCATCTGCAGATTCCTTTGCTTCTTCGAGTTCTAGAGTTCTTTCCCTCACTCGCAGTTCTAAATTTTCAAATGAAGCCTGTAACTGAGTGGACATTTTATGAAATGAGTAAGCAAGAAAGCCAATCTCATCTAGATTGTCTTGCTCCGATTCATGCAGATCTTCATATCTTAAGTTAGTCTGCCCATTCAGGCGTTGATGACGTTCGTAATCTAATTTTTCTAGGGTATTACATTCTTCCAAAATTGGTTGGAGCCGCTTATTTAAACGACGAACAAAGATAGAAACGATAAATGCCAACAATGCTCCAGCACCTAGAGCCCCACCTACGGTAATCAGAAGGACAGGTCCATCCACCACCGATTGCGGTAGCGAGGCAACAATGATCCAATCATTTATAGCTATCTTTTGATAAGCCCAGTACTTACCATTGTGTCTAATAAAACCAGAGTTGTTACTACTGATTTCTGTCCAAATGCCTTGCAACTCTTCAACAGAATCGAAACTGCTTCTGACTTTATCTGAATCGGGCGGATAGGACACTAGATTGCCGGCCTGAGTCAAGACAATAAAGTCACCTCGATTGGCAATTACCGAGTCATCAATTTGATTGCTGAGTGCTGTCGAGTTAACATCCATAGAAATAAATCCAAGGATGTCACCAGTTTCGTCATACAGAATACGATTTGCAGTCGTCATGGTGACGCTGTACCAGAGATAGGGCTCTAACCAGCTATCCTCGCCAGCCGCAATCGTATCTAGATAGTAAGCTTGATTAGGAGAGTCATCCTCAACCACCAAGTCAGAAAACAGAATATCCGAGTTGGGCTCGGCTAACGGACTACCAATTTGGTCGGCTTCACCCTGGTCCTCATAATAATAACTGGCAAACCATTCCTCACTTTGCACAATGCTGTAGGGTGTTTGCTGCACAGACATGCCCATCACGAGTGAGGGACGGTTCACAAAAAAGCTCAGCAAGGCCTCGTTGTAAGCTTCTGGATCGTCAATCCCCTGATCGCGCATGAGCTGAATAATGCCACTAATGTCGTTCAGCGCTTGATCCACTGGGGTGAGCTGACTCGTAATGAAATTAGCTTCCGTACTCAGGGTGTCACTGATTTGCGTTTGAGCCTGTTTTTCGAGAACGCCGTAAAACAGGAGGGACATCCCTCCTAGGCTAACAATGGCTCCCCCCATAACAGCGGCAAATAAACTCGATGCAATGGTTTTCTGTTTTCGAAAAAGTTTCCCAAACTGAGCAACTTCAGAACTTTTCTGCTCTTTTCCAGTAGGGATTTCATTTTGAGCCTGCACCGGTTTTACCTCGCTCTATACACATCAAACTAAATAAGAAAAAGGATCCCTTATTAGGAAGCTTACAAATGTCGAACTATTTTCAGTTCTCAACATTCGTAAGCTTCCCGTCGGATTATTCAACCTTTACAGGCTGGGGCTCATCTATTCCCATCTCATGGGGGCTTAGGAAGCCGGTTTGTATGTAGTAATTCAAATATGGCTGCAGAAACTCCCCGTTGATTTCTGGGCAGCGAATGTCGGAAGTGAGTAAGCCATTCAAGACATTCTGGCAAGACACCTGTTTAGCATTGACAGACGATCGCTCGATGTAGCTTGGTTTGCTCAGATCTTCCTTAGAGGTTAGTACCGAGACTATACCATCAACGTTGCGAATATTCTGGGTTAGTAAGTTCTGCCATTCCTGATACGTTACTTGTTGAATGTTGTAGCCACAATCATTGATAGCAGCCACAAATTCCTTCATAGATACAGGGCGGGGATTGATGAAATTGAATCCTTTTCCTAGAGATTCATGCTTGAGGGATAGATAAATTAGACCCTTGCTGAAGAAATCTACAGGCGCAATGTTGATTACCATGTCAGACTCAGGTGCTGCACCCAACTGGATGAATCCTTTGATTAAGCGATTCATCAAATCCCCGGTGTTACAGATACCTGTCTGGCTATTGCCCGAAATCATGGCCGGCCTGTATACGCTAATAGGTAAGCCCTGCTCTCCAGCCCTCCAAACCATTTTTTCAGAGACCCACTTGCTCTTGGTGTAGCCATCAAACTTAACAGCATTAATGGCTTGTAACGGGCTGGACTCCATCAGGGGGTCATGACTAAAGTCATCTGGCGTCTGGAAGACATCCAGAGTTGAGATAAAGTGGAACGGCTTTAGATGATATCTTGATGCTATTCTTAGCAGCTCTTCAGTACCTTTAACGTTCGCTTGGTGAAGCGTTGAGTAGGGATGAATCAGACTAATAGCGGCTCCGCTGTGATAGATGGCCTGAATGTCCCTTGATAGGGTTTCTAAGGTATCGTCGCTGACCCCTAGCTGTGGCTTACCTAGATCGCCCACAACCGGCTTGATTCTGTCACGATAGCTGACTTGCCATATCCCATACTTTTCAAGGTTGTTCTTGATCTTCTGGATACCTGCAGCATCGTTAGCTGCTCTAACTAAGCAGTACACATCAGCCTGAGTTTGCTCTAGTAACTCTCTCAGCAAAAATGCCCCGAGGAAACCAGTGACACCCGTAATTAAAACGTTTTTAGGTTGGGTCGAGAACTCCAATGGGTGAGTGGTCAAAACGTCGGTTAAATCTGTAACTGTCTGACTCTCTAATTCCTCAGGTGAAATGTCATCGCTGGTGGCAGTTCGGTCTGAGTTAACAGCATTCTGAATCTTAGGACTTAATGCCTCGATTGTTGGATCGTCAAAGAGGGCAACGATAGGCAATTCGATCTTGAAGGTTTCACATACAAGATGTATGAGTTGAACTGCTCTCAAAGAATCTCCACCAAACTCGAAGAAATTATCTTTGATGCCAATCTTTTTGAACTCTAAAACCTTTGACCATAGCTCTGCTAGCTTTCTCTCAACGTCAGTACGAGGTTGAAGATATTCTTGACCAAGAGTAGGCCTCTTTTGGACAGGCTCAGGAAGCGAACGGCGATCAATTTTGCCAGATGGGGTCAATGGCAGAGTGGGCAGAAATTCAAAGAACGCCGGTATCATGCACTCGGGCAGACGTTCTTTGATAAATGCACGGAGTTGAAGCTCCAACTCTGCCGAATGCTCTAAATATTCTGAACTATTTGGAACAATATAAGCGACTAAGTAAGTGGTGCCATCAGCTCGCTTTCTAGGCAAGATGGCATTGGCTTTGACCATAGAATGCTGGCTGATTTGAGCTTCAACTTCCCCAAGCTCAATCCTGACCCCTCGAACTTTAACTTGATCGTCAAGCCGCTCTACATATTCCAATTCCCCTGTCGTAGAGCGTTTGACCAAGTCTCCGGTTCTATAGAGGATCGCTCCTGGCTCATCTACAAAGGGATTTTCAATAAAACGTTTGCGGGTCAACTCAGGTTGATTGAGATATCCTTTGGCTAAACAGACTCCGCCAATCGCCAACTCGCCTGGCTCACCGGGTTCTGCCAACGCTATCGGGTCACCTTCTCGCCTGGACTGAGTTTTGAGAAGAAAGAGCTGGGTGTTATCAATCGCTTGACCGATAGGGGGCAAATGGGGCCACTCTCTTGGTGTACCTGTGAGAATATGCTGAGTTACCACATGGCTCTCTGAGGGACCGTATTGATTTACCAGCGAACAGTTTTCGAGTCTGCCAAACAGAGAAGCTATCGAACGGGTTACTTTGAGTTGCTCTCCGGCAGTGACGATTTCTTGTAGCGTGACCGGTAGTTGTTGAGCCTTTGTTGCCGCTTCGGCTAGATTTTGTAGCGCAATAAATGGCAGGAATAAGCGCTCAACTGAATCCTCACAAAGACGAGCCAGGAGTGTTTCACTATTCCGTCGGTCTGTATCCCCAATAAGGATAAGGGTGCCACCACTGGACAGGGTTGAAAAGATTTCTTGGAATGAGACATCGAAGCTAATAGGCGTAAACTGAAGGGTTCGCGCCTTGGTGGTCTTAAACTGTTGCTTTTGCCAATTCAGTAAATTAACAAGGGGGCGATGGTGCATGGCAACCCCTTTGGGTTTGCCTGTTGAACCAGATGTATAGATGACGTAGGCCAAATTGTCGGGAGTTGTCTGCTTAGACGGTTGGCTATTAGGACAACGAGCGATACATTCCGCTTCGCAATCCAAAAAGATGCGCTTTGCCCCGATTGAGGGTAAAGCTCCATCCAAATGTTTCTGAGTAATGATATACGCAACCGCTGAATCCTCAATCATTAACCGTAAGCGATCGGCAGGATAAGCTTGATCAAGCGGTAAATAAGCGGCACCCGCCTTGAGAATAGCCAGCACACTAATAATTAGTTCGAAGGATCGATCGAGACATATTCCGACCAACGAATTAGCTGTGATTCCTTGATCTTGTAGATAATTTGCCAACCGATTAGCTCTGCTATCAAGCTCCTGGTAGCTTAAGCTTTCTCCTTGGTAAGAAACAGCTGGGGCTTGGGGAGATAGTCGAACCTGCTGTTCGATAAGGGCTTCTACTGTCAAGTTGCTCATGATTGTTGTGTTTTGGGGGACTTTAGAGGCACGATCCTTCTTGTAGGAAATATTAATCAGAGTTGAATAAAACTCTAGTTTGTTTATCTGAGATTTTTTAATCTTGATCTATATAAGATGCTATTTCTAATAGCTTTTTTCTCGATCAACCTTCAGAGAGAACATTTATGGCTATGTTCCTTCTGGACATATGGTTGAGCGATTTCGATACGTACGTGGCTAACTTTCCCCGTTTATTTTGAAAAAATACATGAACTTATCATGAAAAACTCGTTTTGTGTAAATGAACCGTAAAGAAGCAGTAGAAACACGGAGCTTTTGTCTGCTGCCAACTCCCAGATGGCTTGATTACGGCCTGAACCCAGTTCTATTTAAGGGAAAATACGTAAGCGCCGTTTAAGTATTTAAATCGGAGTTAAGCGTTTTTGCGCTTCTGTTCAGTCAGGCTGAATAGAGGCGCAAAGAGATTGGATTGTCGGTATCCCAGAAACCTGATTGGGATGCCACCCCAGCAAGCGCACAGATTTTGGTGCTGGGGTGGAGTGAGCAGTATTTCTAGGCAGGTAAGGATTTTATAGATAGAGCTATCTAGTTGGGCATTTTAGAACCATGATGAGCATTGCTTGAGCAGGAATATGAATCAACGATTTTCAGACATGGTTGCAGTTGTTAGCGGCGGTGCCGGTGGTGCTGGACGAGCGGCTACATTACGTTTTGCGGCTGAAGGAGCCAGTGTTGGGATCGTTGATATTCAGTCTCAGGCCGGGGAGCTACTAGCCAGTGAGATCGAAGCGGCTGGCGGTCAAGCGATGTTTGTTAAGGCCGATGTCTCGCAGGCACATGACGTGAAAATAGCTGTTGATCGCATCCTTCAGCGCTTTGCGAAAATAGATATCCTGTTTAACCATGCTGGCACTCTAATCGTGAAGCCCTTTCTGGAAACGACTGAAGCTGAGTGGGATTGGCTAATGAAAGTTAATGTCAAAAGTATGTTTTTGATGAGTCAGGCAATTTTGCCCAGCATGTTGGAGGCCGGAGGTGGCACCATCATCAATACCGCTTCTATCTCTAGTACGACAGCTGCCTCTATGGAAAGTCTTTACTGCACGACAAAAGGAGCAGTTCTGCAGCTAACCCGAGCGATCGCTGTTGAGTTTCGCGATCGAGGCATTCGTTGTAATGCCATTGCACCTGGCTTCATCAGAACGCTTCATGGCTTGAGGGAAATGGCAGAATGCACTGCTTTAGGGGTAGATTTCACTGAGGCTGATATGGAAAAAGTACAGGGGCGATTTTGCGAACCAGAGGAAATTGCAAGCGTAGCAGCCTTCCTTGCCAGTGACGATGCCAGTTTTATTAACGGCGCTTCTATTACTGTTGACAATACTTGGACGGCAGCAACGTAACTTTCTCACACTCAGTAGATCGCAATGGGCATGGAAAACGGGGGACATTGCATAAAATTCCGATCGCTTTGGCGCGATCGCCGTCCATGGCTAGGCGGTGAGGGCGATGTCGTAGCCGCGGTGTTTGAGGCGGTGGGAGAATATCGCGGATGAGTTCGTTGTCTTCAACGATTAGGAGTTTGTTCATCGGGGTGCACTTGGAACGCCGGCGTGAAAAACTCTGACAGATTTCAATGCTTGCTGGAGGCCCTTTGAAGCCCCATCTAAAAAGCTGGATTTGCCGCAGAGAATCTATTTCATACCTAATTCGTGCAACACCAGTAGAGATAATTACCCGGTGAATGCTGCTTGAATCGGTGTTTTGTCGAGGAGATAGATATTGATGCGAGGATTATTCAGCCAGCGGCTGAGTCGTCGTTGCTTGCGTTCGAAGTATCACCATCGGCAAGGGATGTAAGGTGGTCAGTCAGATTGCTGTCATAGGTTGATCCGTATCGACATACAGGTCGTCTGGCGAGCTCGGTGCCCCGATCCAGGCTTGCGCTAGCCAAGAGTGCAACGCATCATGGTAGAGAGTGTTTCATTAATAAGCTTTCGCATTTATCCAGTACGAACAGTAAGGATCTAGACAACTGCAATCAAACCACCCCTTGGATTAGGGTGCGTTCAGAGAAGCTAGTATTGCACTTTTCCGATCGAGCAGGAATGCAGTCTAATAATACTCTGCATTCAGCCCATGCTATGGGTTGTGATTTCGAGAAAAGTAAGACAAGTGACCTGTCATAGTTGATCGTTGTATCAACAAATCTATGTCTCTAGCTCATGTCGGTTTATTGGTAAAGGTAAGCCTTAAAGAAAGGTTCATATATTAACTTGGAAGAGGGATAAATATATACAGTTTAGCAATCGGGGCTCAATCCCATATCTTGACGTCTTTATAGTACGGCTGAGGGTTTTCTAGTGTATATCGAAGCATTCATCCAACATATAGATATTACAGATATTCCCGCTATAGTCCTCAATTCAAATCCAAATCTATCAAGCGCCATTGCTAATGATGGATTAGACGATAGTATGGCTATCCAGGCTGCAATTGACTGGATGGCAACCCAGCGAAACTCAGGTTTTACTGGTGAGTCTACAATATATATACCTGAAGGAATTTTTGAGATCGGTGAAACAGTCAGAGTGAATACTTCAGACGTAAATATTGTAGGTGCTGGCTCAGAACTCTCAGTCCTGAAAAACACGGACACATTCCAAATAGGAATTGAAGGTCTGCCTGATTCTGCAACTGAGATTGATTCCGCCAACCGTGATGCATACCTTTTCAATATAGAAAGCGATGCAAACAATGTAAGTTTTAAACATATGACGCTGAATGGGCCGGAAGTTCACGGAGCAATTTTTGGCTATGGCATAAATGGCCTCGAAATAAGCAAGATTGAATTCAATAGCTTTCTTTGGAGTTCTATTCGTCTTTTCAATGTTGAAGAATCTTCGATCAACAACAATACGTTCATTGACGCAGGTGGACAAGCGAGAGAAGATAGTGGCCAAACAGGTGGTTCCATATATGCAACATTCCTAAAAGACTCAGAAATTTTCAATAACGTAATAGATAGGACTGAAGAACGCGAAGGAAATGTATTTGGGATTAAAGGTCGAAGGTTTGTCAATACTCATATTCATCACAACACGATCAGAACGAGTTTTGCTATAGAACTTCCGTTCGAAAATGACAGCTCTGTGGAAATAGATCGCAATTTATTCCAAGGTGGTGGAATATCAATACCAAAACATGGTGGAGGAGCGCTACCTGATGATGGACTGACATTTCATATCCATCACAATTTCTTCACTAGCTCTTACTCGTTTGAATGGGCACGAAATGGTGTCAGAATTGACAGTAACGTCTTTTATTTCGATCCAGATCAAGATGAAGGCAATCTTATCACTAACCACGGAGGAGAACCAGCTGGCGGACCAACGTCCTTCCACAACAACCTTATATTTAATCCTGGACGAGGAATTTTTTGGGGTAGAGCTGCCTATAATAATTTCTCATTTAATAACAATGAGATATTTGCCACCGATACCTCTACCCCTAGATTAGAA